>JAUSPK010000134.1 GCA_030655735.1 Syntrophales bacterium
GGCCAAGCTGAAGACGCACGGCCAGATGCTCCTGACCTGCGGCGTGAAAAACCTGTTCGGCTGTGTCGTGGGCTTCAGAAAACCTGAATGGCACATGCGGGCAGGTGTCGACCGGGACCTGTTCGCCCGTCTCCTCGTCAGCATCTACCATACGCTGGGGCCAGCCGTCACGATAGTGGACGGTATCCTGGCCCTGGAGGGGGACGGCCCGGGGAAAGGGGGAACACCGCGGCAGGTGGGATACCTCCTCGCGGGGAGAGACGCGGTAGCGGTCGACCGCGTCATCTGTTCCATGCTCGGGATCGACCCCGGGGATCTGCCGACCGACAGGGCGTCCGTGGAGATGGGGATCGGAGGGGAACCTATCGACATAGACGGAACGGTCCCGCGGATAGAAGGATTCAGGCTGCCGGAAAATGCACCCCTTACGTACGGCCCCCAGAGGCTGCAGCACTTAGCCAGGATGTATCTCCTTCAACGTCCCGTCGTTGACGAGGCGAAATGCGAGATGTGCGGCGCATGCTGGAAATTCTGCCCGGCGGAGGCGATACAAGACACGGGCGAGAAGATTGTCTTTGATTATAACAAATGCATCCGATGCTACTGCTGCATGGAGATCTGCCCCTACGGGGCACTTCATTCGAAGACCACCCTTCCGGGAAGACTCCTGGGGAAGATACTGCACAAAAAATAAAGACGAACACCTTTAGATGCTCAGCCTTGACCCACTGCTGTTGTGTCAACAAAAAAATATCATTCCGATCATTATTTTGTCATTTCGACCGCAGGGAGCTATAGTACCCTTTAGGGTGAAATCTAAGATTTCTCAGTCGTGAAGACTCCTTCGAAATGACAAAGTATCGTTGACATGACCCTCCCCTACTTCAGCCTGAACAGTTTCTTGATGGCCGCAACGTAAGGATCGGCACCGCCGTTGCGACTCTCCCTCTTCAGCCCGACGACGGGGTCGTGGAGGATCTTATTGACGACGGAGTTGACCAGCACCTCTATGTTCCCTCGCTCCTCATCACCCAGATTCTTCATCCAGGAATGGGACCGTTCCATCTCCCCCTTCACGATCTCTTCGGCTTTCCCCTTGAGGTCCACTATGGTCGGGACGACCTCGAGCGTTGCGTACCACCCGGAGAATTTTGCGACCTCCTCGTCAATGATAGACTGCGCCTTGTGTGCCTCCTTTAGGCGCCCTTGCGTATTCTGATCGACAATCCCCTGGAGATCATCGATATTATACAGATACACGTTATCGATCTCCCCCGCGGCGGGATCGATGTCTCTGGGAACCGCCACATCGATGAGGAACAGCAGCCGATTCTTCCGCCTGCGCAGCGCCCCCGCAATCATATCCTCCGATATAATACAGTCCGGTGACCCCGTGGAGCTGATTACGATATCGACCTCCCCCAGTTTCTCATCGATGAGCTCAAACTCGACCGGAAGGCCTTGAAAGTCGTTCGCCAGTCTGACCGCGTTCTCGTACGTTCGGTTGGTAAAGATCATCCGGTCAACGCCGTTGTCCATAAGGTGCCGTGCCGCAAGCTCCGCCATCTCCCCCGCGCCGACAATGAGCGCCCTCTTCCCACCGAGCGCGCCGAATATCTTTTTGGCAAGCTCGACCGCGGCGAAGCTGACGGAAACCGCATTGTTCGCTATGGCGGTCTCGGTTCTCACCCGCTTGGCCACCCGAAAGGCATGGTGGAGCAGCTTGTTCAATATGACACCGGAGGCCTTCTGCTTCACACAGAGCTGGTAGGCATCCTTGACCTGCCCCAGGATCTGCGGTTCCCCCATTACCATCGAGTCGAGGCTCGAGGTAACCCTGAAGAGGTGGCGCACCGCCTCTTCATCGCGATACACATAGAGGCATTTGTTCATCTCCTCTGGGGAGAGGTTCCCGTGCGCGGTAATGAATGCCTTCAGACCCTCCACGCCCGCGTCGGTATCGTCCATATTCACCAGCACCTCAACCCGGTTGCAGGTGGAAAGGTACAGCACCTCTCCGATCTGCGGGATTTTCTTCAATTCCTCGAAGGGTTTCCCCTCTTCCCCGCATGATATGGACAGGCGTTCCCTGATACTCAGGGGGGCGCTTCGGTGATTTATTCCAAGGAGGGCTATGCTCATATTTTCCGCATCCCGCATCAATCAGAAACGATGCATCGTTACAAAAAAGGCATTCACGCCGATAAAGGCGAAGAGGAGCCCCGCAAAGGCTATGATCGACAGGAGCGCCGCCTTCCTCCCCTTCCACCCGATGGCTACCCTCTGGTGAACTACTGCGGCATACAGAACCCAGGAGACCGCCGTAAAGACCTGTTTCGGATCCCACTGCCAGTCGCTCCCCCAGACCGTCCGCGCCCATACTGATCCGGCAATAATGCCGAATGTCAGGAGCGGAAAACCCCAGACGGTGCACAGGTGGTTTATTCGGTCGAGGTCCCGCAGGGACGGAAGCAGCCTGCTGAACCCGCTCACCTTTTTGCCCCGTATCAGCCTGTCCTGCACCAGGTACATGAGCCCCGCCAGGCAGGCCAGCGCGAAGAGAGCCCCTCCGGTCAGCAGAAGCAGGATATGAAAGGAAACCAGTGGGCCGCGCAAGGCGAGTGGGATGGAAGCTCCATCCATTAATCCCGCGGACGCCGCTATCATCATCACCACAACCACCGGAGACACAAATGCCCCCAGCACCTGCGTCTTTGTCTTTGCCTGAAAGGCAAGGTACGAGCCGGCAACGGCCCAGGCGATGAACGAGAGTGAACCGTAGATGTTCGCCGACGGGATGGAGAACGTCCCCATCCACCCAATGGCGATATGGACCGTATGCAGGGCGAATGCCGCGGCCAGCACCCACATCGATGCCTTCGCCACACGAACCCGTTCGGCAAAGAGCGAGGCGATATATCCCACGGTGCTCACAAAGTAAGCGGCGAGCGCGATCCTGAAAAAAAGAATCTCCATTATTGATAACCCCGTAAAAAGTCCAAAATCTCCTCCCCCTTGATGGGGGAGGGCAAGGGTGGGGGTGAAAAGTAGTTGTATTTCGGAGAGTATTCGCCCCCTCCCCTTAATCCCCTCCCACCAGGGGAGGGGAAATCTGACTTTTTACGATTGCATCAGCATTGATACCTTCGCAAAAAGTTACCGCATGCAGACAGTGCGGATCTGCAAACGAACATTCCCCAGACCAAAGGTCAAAACCCTACCTCGATATCCTCACCGGTCAGATCCCTGATGATCTCCCGGACCCTTTCCCCGTTTCCTTCCCTGATATGGCGGAGGATATCGGAATCCAGAACGGCCTCGAACAGGACCCTGTTTTCCGCCGACGGAGCCCCCCGGGCAATGACCCTTCCCCTGAGGACGCCCATGATCTCAAGGAGCGTGCCGTATTCGGGGCCGTACCGCTCCTCGATCTCCTCCCTCAGACGCCTGGCCAGTGCCGGGCTCTTTCCCCCGGTCGATACGGCCACTAGCAGGTCGCCCCGGCGGAAGACCGAAGGCACGATGAAATTGCATCGGGCGGGGACATCCACAATATTCACCAGGATCCCCCTGTCACGGGCATCCTGAGAGACCTTTTCATTGACATCCTCCCGGTCGGTCGCCCCTATCACCAGGAAGGCGCCTTCCAGATATTCTTCCTTATAGTCATCGGATACCTGCGCTATCTTCCTCGCGTCCTTCATCGCGAGCAGCGCCGGGGTCAGATCCCTCGCGACAAGTACCACCTTCGCGCCGCACTCAAGGAGACCAAGCGCCTTCCTCTCGGCAACCTCTCCTCCACCCACGACAACGCACCGCTCACCGAAAATGTCAAGACATACGGGATAAAACTCCATCCGGTTCATCCTCCAATGAAATCAGAGGGAAATGATTACCACGAAGGCCGTGAAAGTTCAAGGTGCTTGAAATATCGACAAAGGGGTGGTAGCCTGCGTGGGTAGTCCGGTCGAGGCCGTTCCTGGGGCCATGGAGGCCCGTTTCGGAAATTGTTCACGTTTCTCTACAGACTACAGGAGGCACGGTATGCCTGGGACAAAAGAGAAATGGATCGAGATAACCATCCTGACACCGCCGGAGCTGACCGAGGCGCTGTCAAACTTCCTTGAAGAGATGGGAACAGGCGGCGTGTTTCAGGACGTGGCCCTGCAGGATTCCTTCAACGGTCTCACGGTTTCCGCACAGGAGGAGGTCAAGTCCTACCTGCCCTGGAGCCGCACTGTAAAGAAACAGACGGATCGCATCACGGCGTATATCGACAGTCTCTCCTCCCTCTTCCCCAAACTGGAAAAGCCCAGTCTCTCCACAAAGACCATCACCGACCCCGACTGGGGTGAGCAGTGGAAGAAATACTTCAAGCCTCTGCGGGTGAGCGCCAACATCATCATCAAGCCGACCTGGGAGCGGTACTCCCCCGCTGGCAGCGATATCGTCGTCGATATAGATCCCGGTATGGCCTTCGGCACGGGACAGCACTCCTCCACGCGTATGTGCATCATGGCCATCGAGGACCTGCTGCTCAAGGACGGCTCCCGCGGAGAGAGGACGGTACTGGACGTCGGCACGGGCACGGGGATACTTGCCATATGCGCCTCGAAACTCGGCGCGCGCGCCGTAACGGGCATCGATATAGATCCGAAGGCCGTTGAGATAGCGAGTAAAAATATCGTCATCAATGGCGTGGAAGACCGTGTCGAAATCATCAATCGCGATATCACCCTGTGCAAGGGCAGCTTCGACCTGATCGTGGCCAATCTGATATCGGGGGTGCTCATACAGTTTCACGCGCACCTGACCTCCTTGACAAAACCCGGGGGATACATCATAGCGTCGGGGATCACCGAGCATGACGCGAAAGACGTGGAGAAAATATTCTGCGACGGGGACGTTACGCTGCACCATACAGAGATCGAAAAGGAATGGGTCTGCTACACCTTTAAGAAGGCGGCCCGGTAACACGGCTCACCACCCCTGAACCACGCCCTTCAGCACCAGGAGAAAGAAAGTGGCCATACCGAGAATCTACCATCCCCAAGCGCTCAGCGAGGGAACTCCTGCCGAGTTGGAAGAGGAATACTGCGCCTACCTGCGGGACGTCCTGCGCCTCAAAGAGGGGGATGAACTGACACTCTTCGACGGGATGGGGCATGAATACAGGGCCGTCATCAGCGGGTTTGCACCCACCGCCGTCCACCTGGACGTGATAACGAAAGAGGATATCAGCCTGCCCGAGACGCGGATAACCCTTGCCCAATCGCTCCCCAAGGGGAGCAAGATGGAGTTTATCATTCAGAAGGCCACGGAACTGGGGGTCAGCCGGATAGTCCCCTTCATCTCCTCGCGCTCCATACCCCGGCTTTCGGGAGACCGGGCCGCGGGCAAGGCGGCGCGGTGGCGCAAGGTAGCCGTCGAGGCATCCCGGCAGTGCGGCAGGGGAGATGTTCCCGAGGTGAGCGAGATCGTGTCGTTCAATGAGATGCTCCGCACGGCGGACGGGGATGCCCTCCGGATCATCCTGTGGGAGGCGGAGGAACAGCTCGGAATCCGGGAGATACTGACCGATGAACGGTATGCGGAGGCAAATGGTTTCTGCATCGTCATCGGCCCGGAAGGAGGATTTTCCTGGGAGGAGATCGAAAAGGCCCGGCAGAGCGGTTTCATCTCCGTGAGCCTGGGGAGACTGATTCTGAGGACCGAGACGGCCCCCCTCGCCGTCCTCTCCATCATCCAGTACGAGAAGGGGCTGTTCGGCACACTCAAGGAGACCGTCACATGACTATTTATTACGGTGGGTTCTGGCGGAGGTTTTCAGCAATTTTGATAGATTCGATCATCCTCAATCTGTTCGTCGCCATCCTGACCCTGACAGGAAACTTCCTCATTCCCGCGGACGACGGCTTTACCTACGCCACGATCATCCCCTACTACGGGATGGCCCTCCTGATCAACGCGCTCTACTTCACCTATTTCCACGGCACCACGGGGCAGACACCGGGCAAGCGGATGCTTGGCCTCAAGGTGGTGAAGACAAACGGAGAGGCGATAACCCCGGGGACCGCCTTTCTCCGGTGGGTGGGATACATCATATCCAAGGTCCCCCTCTTCCTGGGATTCATCTGGGCCGCGTTCGACGACAGAAAACAGGGGTGGCACGACAAGATAGCGGGAACGGTTGTGATCAGAACCATCGAATATCGAAGGGCAGCAGATCGGGTATCACCGGATGCGCCCTTCGGGCCGAGCCGAAGCCACGCCCCCGAGGACGGGGGTTTCCCCTATGACAGCGGGGATGAATATGACGCGCCGGAAGAAGACAGGTCCGATGGCAAAAACACTTGACAAAGGAATCGGGATTGGATAAAAGCCAGACGTTCTTGAGCATATAGTGTGGGTCGGTAGCTCAGTCGGTAGAGCACGGGACTGAAAATCCCGGTGTCGACAGTTCGATTCTGTCCTGACCCACCATTTATTCAGGGGTTGCGTACCGACGCAGCCCCTTTTTTTGTGCCATAACCTGCAAGTGTAACTGTTTTGTAACTGCACTGGTCATTGAGAGATATTTCCTGCTTGCCGGGTGCTCGGCTGTCATGCGGTAGCGTGAAACGAGCATTGACATCGTGGATCCCCGGGGAGGGGAACCTTCTTCTCCGGGAATATAATTTTTCAGGGGATACGTACCAGTGGCCCGCACCCTTCTATAGTCAACGGCCCGGCCATACGCGATCAGCCTCTTCCGTCAGACCAAGCGATTCAAGCTTGTTACGGGACGCTACGCCTTTGACTGAATCGAATTCCATCAGCTCGTAAAACCTGTCCTTCATCTCGTCGAACAGTATTTCGATTCCGGCGGAGTCGCCGTCGCACGCCGGCTCTTTGAGCCGGGGAGTCAGATCATCATCGGATGCGCTGAATCCGAAACGGTAGTTGATGCAGCGCTTCAGATGAAAGACGCGCCATCCAGCCTCCATCATCGAGGCGATATCATACCCGTACCCGGCCGCCGCATTGATCAATTCAACGATTTCCGGCAGGGTTAAAGAGCGATCGGCGAACTGACACAGGCACGCGCTGTTCTCTATGGCGCCGATGGCGGCAGCCAGCACCGTGGTTTCCGCTTTCTTTTCGTGGGTGAGGGGTTCAAGGTCGAACTCGAACCCGATTTCGGGATAATTGCACGCCCCTGTTTCCATGAAGTGCATCGCGGTCTGGACATGGCACGCGCCGCGGGTGCTCACCGAGTAGGACAGTGCATGGCCATGCCCGCCGCGCGGGTCATGCATGGGCGCTTCCAGCCCCTTGCTCTGTGCGGTATATTCCAGAGAATTTCCGCCGATGGCGCGCGCCGCCCGGGCGCTGCCCATGGACAGCAACTCTCCCAGTTTGCCGCTCCGTGCCGCCATCATGGGGAGGACCCTGTTCACCACCGTCTCCATGTCTCCCCACCGGAGCGGTATCCCGCCGGTCTGTTCGTCGGTAAGGTGGCCTTTTTCGTAGGCCTCCATTCCCCAGGCAATTGTTGCGCCGGCGCTGATCGTGTCCATGCCAAGGTCATTGCACACTCTTCCGGCCTTGCACACGGCGGCCAGGTCCGATGAGCCCTGGAGGCTCCCGAAGGCCGCCACGGTTTCGTACTCCGGCCCCGGCCCCTCGGCAAGGGCGAATGGCCCTTCGTCTATCCGCACAATTCTCTTACAGGCCACCGCGCAGTAAGCGCAGGTGGCGGTTTTTTTCAGGAACCGTTCCGACAGGGTGCTCCCCGTGAGGGCGTCACCCATCACCTCGTCAAAGTTGGAGGTCCAGTTTCGTATCGGCACGTCCCCCTCGTACATGTGGCCTTCCAGGTTCCCGGCAGTACCGAAGTCATGGAGCACCTGGGAGATAAGGTAATCCTTTATGCGCGGGGTGAGTTCCTTGATGAGCGATTTTATCCGTTCCGGATCGGCAAGAGAAAGATCCCCCCTTCCCGGTTTCATCACGAAGGCCTTCAGATTTTTCGAGCCCATGACGGCGCCCATGCCGCATCGCCCGAAGGCATGATGGGCTTCGTTGAGGATACAGGCGAAGGGAACCATCTTCTCACCGGCCGGCCCGATCACGAGAGATGTCGACTTCTTCCCGTATGCCTCACGCAGATCTGCAGTGGCCTCCAGGATGCCCTTCCCCCAGAGGGACCCGGCGTCCTCAATGGACAGGGCTCCCTTATCGATAAGCAGATATGACGGTTTTTCGGCCTTTCCCGAGATAACCAGGCCATCGTACCCTGCCAGCCTGAGGGCGGGCGGGAAATATCCTCCGCAGGAGGATTCGGCGAGTCCTCCGGTCAAGGGCGAACGGGCGGTGGCGTTCATCCGGCTCACGCCGGAGAGCTTGATCCCGGTCAGGGGCCCGTTCATGAGGATGAAGAGCGCCTCGGGAGAAAGGGGATCGGCGGAGAAATCCGCCCGGTCCCAGAAGACCTTGGCCGCAAGTCCGCTGCCGCCGATGAAGTCCCGGTATGTCTCCTCGGGCAGCTCAAGAATCTCAACAGCCCCCGTGGTGAGGTTGATGTCGGCAATCCTGCCTGTATTACCGTTCATATCCGTATCCCTTCTTCTTTAGTCAACAGCAGAATAGCCGGGAACGTTCAATGTACCGGTTTTTCACCATGGCCGCTCCTCCGGGCTATAGTGTTTAACTTTTCGAAATCATGCTATTTCTTTAAAACAATCAGATGCTCAAGACCCATTTCCTTCAGGGCCACCGGAAAGAGTCGAAACGCCGGCTTGATCACCGGTAAAAGTTTCAGCATGGCGGTCACCTTCCCGCCCTGCTTGATTATCCCCTTGGTGATGCCGGCGATCGGATTCTCGAGGCCGTGCCAGAACCGGTGCGAATGGTCGGCCGGCTGCTTGGACCAGACGTCCGGCTTGAGATCGCAAGGTCCCAGATAAAAGGTGCCGTAATATCCTTCCTTGGCCGGCGGATTCTTCACGTCGATGGTGATCTCCGCGTCCGGGTCTGTATACATGAATTTTATAATGATGCCCGCCTTGCGCATTTTCGTGCCGATTTTATCGTCCCTCAGTACCCTGTCCAGAAAGTATCCGTATATCTTGTAAAGATCGTCAGCGTCCTTATAGTATTGACTCATTCTCATCCTCCCCCTTACATAAATTTCGTTACCCTATCCGCTGGTCAAAACGCCTGCCGAAGATCATGGAGGCAGTTACGTTTATGGGCGCATCTCGAACTCGGTCCTGCTTATGATCTCGTCCTGGGCTATCTCGCTCAAACCGGTAAATGCCGCCGAATAGCCGCTGACCCGAACGAACAGGTCACGGTGCTTCTCCGGATGCCGCTGTGCCTCCCTGAGGATTGCCGAATCCACCATGTTGAACTGCACCTGCGTGCCGCCACACCTGAAATAGGTATTGATAAGGGTCGTGAGATTCTCCGCGCTGATATTCTTTCCCTGAAAGCGCATATTAAGATTGGCGCCGTTGAACACCCGCACCACGGGAAGCTTTACCACGGAATTCATTATCGCGGTCGGACCCGATATGGCGTTTCCCGTCGTCGGCGTGATGCCGTTTCCGAGCACGTCTCCCGCGAAACGACCGTCAGGCGTCGCGCCGGTAAAGGCGCCCATCGTTATATGGAAACCTACGGAGAATATTCCCGGCCAGAACGCGCCTCCCCGGAAGTTACGGTGTTCCGATAGAACGTCGCAGTAGTGATCTATCACCCGTGAGGCCAAGGCATCGACATCGTCATTGTCGTTCCCATATTTCGGAACACGGTTCAGAAAATACGCGCGTTTGTCCTCGACATCCTGCCAGTCCTCGGACAACCATTCAGTCAGATCGGCCATGGTAAAACGTTTATCTTCGAAGACCGTTTTCTTCACCGCGTACAGGCTGTCCACCACGTTGGCAAACCCCATGAGCTGCACACCCGTGGAATTGTAGACTGCCCCCCCCCTGGTCAGGTCTACGCCCTTCTCCATGCAGCCGTCGACCATCGCCGACGCAAAGGGAGAAGGAACGGTTTCGGCGATCGCGCGGTCCAGCACATCCATCCCCCGGACCATCTGATTGATAAAATGGCGCATCTGCTGGTCATAGGCGTTCCAGAGGTCTTCGAAATCCTTGAATCCCGCAGGATCTCCCGATTCAATGCCGCTCGGGTATCCGAAGATATTATCAACCCCGTTGGACAGGGCCATCTCGACGCATTTGATGCCGCTGAACTGAACCGCGAAGGTGGACCCGAACGTCTTCCCCTGCGCATTCGGCTCAAGACAGCCCACCACACCGTAATCCCGGGCATCTTCAATCGCGTGGCCGCTTTCTACCAGCGATCGGATAATAGCCTCATCATTGAAAAAATGCATCAGCACGCCGTCGCGGTCATACTCGACCGCCCTGCGCATCAGTTCCTCGGGGCAATCGGGAGAGATCCGGACGCCGAAATTGGGCTGCACGGTCCGTACGTCGGCGTACGCGTCCAGGCCGATATAGCTCAGGTCGTTGGTCGCGTCCAGCCCGTCGGGCCCAACGCCGCCCACGGTGACGTTCTGCGTCGTCTTGCCCTCGGTGCCCTCTCCGCCCGGAATGAAGGCCTACTCGAGGACGTTCCAGATCTCATTCGTCTTGATAAAAAGCATGGCCACGAGTTCCCGGGCCTGCTCCTCGGATCCGCCCCCCGCTTCCACATCCTTCAGATAGTAGGGGAATAGTATCTGGTCGATTCGGCCCAGTGATATTGAGTTTCCGCCCGATTCAAGTTGTGCGACCAGGTGTATAAAATAGAGGCTCTGGACCGCTTCCTGGAGCGTTTCGGCCGGGTATTCGGGAACGCGGCTGCATACGCGGGCAATCTCCCTGAGCTCTGCCTCTCGCTCAGGGTCGCTCTGGGCCGCTGCCATGGTGAGCGCGAGCTCGCTGTAGCGCCCCGCAAAGGAGATGACGGCTCGGCAGCTGCAAATCACCGCCTCGTAAAAGAGGCCCTTTTCACCACTCTTCTCTCCCGGGGAGAGGCCCGCCGCCTTTTTCTGGGCATCCTCAATGACGCCGCGAAGCCCGCGGGCAAGCACCCGCGTGTGGTTCATGGTAAAATGGCCGATCCCGTAAGTGATCTCGAGCATCATGGTGAAGATGTACTTGTCCATGTCGGTCAGCACGTCTTCCGGCATGAGCTTTTGCATCCGCTCTTCTACGGTCTTCCCTTTCCAGAAGGGAAGAATGTTCGCGGTAAGCTCATCCTTTTCTTCCTGCGTGATCAGTGCCCTTTGCAGTGCCCGTTTATCGAAACTTTCAAGGTCCCCCTCAATCCACAACGACTTATTTTCCGGAAAGAGAGGAGCCCCCTTGAGCTTGGATGTGCGGCACCCGACAATGATCTCGTCATCACGTATAATGACGCTGATATGCTTCAGGATATGCTCGAAGGCGAGGCTCATCCGCGTGAACGGAGGTTTGTCCCAGTGGAGCCTCATCGCTTCGGTGAGATACCGGGCGCGCTCTACGCAGACCTCCTGCGGCGCCTCGATGACCTTCCAGCGGAGCCTGTCGACGCGGGATCGCGTCGGGGGTTGCCTGAGTGCATGTTGTGTGCCCATGGAACACCTCCGGTACGTCAGACTTTTATATTCATGTGGTTGATCAGTATCGCGTCCCGTATCGACCGCGGGAGGACTTGGTTGAGCCACAGGAAGAACGTGCTCATGAAATCAATCTGGTTGAACAACGACGGCTTATCCGCTTCTATTATTTTCACGATCTTCCTGGCCGCGAAGGGTGGCGTGGGCGCCGTTTTGATGAGTTCGTCGTCCCGCTCGATAAACCGCCGGGCCCGATCCCGGTAGACAGAACCTTCGGGCGGCAGTACGTGGATCTTAGCCGCAAAAGTCGTGGAAACCTGCGCCGGCTCGATCAGGGCCACCTGGATGCCGAAGGGTTCCACCTCGTACTTCAGCGAGAGCACCATCCCCGTGACGGCGAATTTGCTTGCCGAATAGATGGATTCAAAGGGGAAGGGAATGCGCCCTACCAAGGACGACATGG
>JAUSPK010000142.1 GCA_030655735.1 Syntrophales bacterium
GTTCTCGCACCGCGTGACTCGTGAATCGTGAGGACCAACCCATGGGGTCAGATCTTGATTTCAACCTTATGCATACAATCAAGATCGTAATTCGTAATTCGTGACTCGTACCCTGGCAAAGAACGCCGGGCATACCTTGCCTGCGGCGGGCACTTCGTCACTCGTCACGCGTTTGTAGATTCTGCCCATCCGAGTTACGAGTTACGACTCACGATTTACGCGTAACTGGTTACGGTTTGAATGTATAATCTTTTCAGGCGATCACTGGTCAGGATGTGGGATCATGACGGAACGCGGGACCCACCTGGATCACGACTCCGCTCTCCTCGAAGACATCCCCGGAAGGACTATTTTCGAACACTCCGGTGCGTTGAACATGCTTGTTGCCTCCGACACCACCCTTCTTGTGGTCAACAGCCGTTTCGAGGAGATCACAGGCTACTCAAGGGAAGAAGTCGAGGAAAAGATGAGCTGGACGAAGATAGTTCACCCCGATGACCTCGAAATGATGCTTTACAATCATCGCCTCCGCCGGGAAAAACCTGCGCTTGCAGTGCAAAATTATGAATTTCGGTTCATCACCTCCCAGGGTGAGATAAAGTGGGGTCTCCTGACAGGTGCGACCCTTGCCAATGGGTCACGTACTCTGATATCCGTCGTGGACATCACTCCGCTCAAGGAGAAGGAATCGGCTCTTTCAAGAGCCGAGAGCCTTTACAGGGACATAGTTCAGAAGCAGAAAGAGCTGATCACTCGCGTCGATCCAGATCTTGTGCTGACCTTCGTCAATGACGCTTTTTGCAGTTACTACGGCGAGAAAAAAGAAGATATCCTGGGGCGGCGGATCACTGCTCACACTCCTCCGGAGGATCTAGAAAAACAAAGGGTCTATTTTGCCTCCCTTACACCGGAAAATCCCAACATTGAGGTTGACGAAAGAACGATACTGCACACGGGGGAGATACGGTGGCAGCATTGGGAAGACACGGGTATCTTCGATAAAACAGGTAAGATGATAGAGATGCAATCTATCGGCAGGGATATTACCGATCTTTGCAAAACCCGGGAAAAACTCGATGAGACCATTGAAAAGCTCCGCCATGCGTTCGGACTCTCTATAGAAATGGCGGGAAAGATCATCGAGGTCAGAGATCCTTTCACGGCAGGGCACCAGCGCAGTGTGGCCAGGGTCGCGTCAGCCATCGCCGTTCTGATGGGTCTGAAGAGCGACGAGGTCACAGCTATTGAGCTTGCATCTCTCGCACACGATGTCGGCAAGATACATGTACCGAGCGAGATACTCAGCAAACCGGGTGTCCTCCAGCCCGCAGAGTGGGCCATCATCCGGCAGCACCCCGTGTACAGCTCCGAGATCCTCAAGACGCTTGAAACTCCGTGGGATCTTGCCGGGATCACGCTGCAGCATCATGAAAGATACGACGGAAGCGGCTACCCGGGAGGCCTTGCGGGAGAGGACATCAGGATAGAAGCGAGGGTTCTGGCCGTCGCCGACGTTATCGAGGCCATGTCATCACACCGTCCCTACCGCTCCGGCTTCGGAATTGAGATCGCTCTGGATGAAATAGAGGCGGGCATGGGGAAGAAGTACGATCCGGATGCAGCAGGCGCGGCACTGATACTTTTCAGAGAGAAGGGGTTTGTAATATGAAAAATGAACTCAGAAGAAAACTTGCAGCGGGCGAAGTGGTCGTTGGGCCATTTGTCGGGGTCAACAGCCCCGACCTGGTCGAGATAATGGGGATAGCAGGATTTGACTTCTGCGTGATCGACACGGAGCACGGCCCCATGGACCCCGAGTCGATCCAGAACCTGGTGCGGGCTGCGGAGCTTTCGGGGATGACACCTATAGTGCGGGCGCCGCGTGCGGAAGCCGTGGACATTCTCAAGGTTCTGGATATAGGAGCCCAGGGGATACACGTCCCCCAGGTAAACAGCCGCGAGACAGCAGTGGATGTCGCCAAAGCGGCAAGATATCACCCGGAGGGGCTGAGGGGGGTGGCGGTTCCAAGGGCGCTTTCATACGGGCTCAGACCCCTGGGGGAAGCTCTTGCGGAGGCCAACAGGGAGCTGATGGTGATCACGCACTGCGAGAACGTGCAGGGTCTTGAGCGGCTTGACGAAATAGCTTCCGTCGACGGGATCGACCTCATCTTCGTGGGGCCTTATGACCTCTCCCAGTCCCTGGGAGTTCCGGGTGAGATATTCCACCCTTCGATGGTTGAGGCGGTATCGCGGGCTCTTGACGCCATTACAGGCGCCGGAAAGCCCGCGGGGATATTCGTGACTTCGGTCGACGAGGCGAAACGCCGCATCGACGAGGGGTTCCGCTACATCGCCTACAGCATGGACAGCCTCATCTTCGGAAACGCCTGCAGGGAGGCCGTCAGCACCTTGAGAAGCCGCAGGCCGGGCATTTGATGCACCCCTCCTGGCGGGCCATGGATGCGCCGCAGACCGGGCACATGTCCGTTTCGGAGAGAGACTCCATCATTCCCTTCTCCTCAAGGTCGAGATAGCCCATGCTCATAAGCCCGTATGATATGGCGTCGGGGACTGACATGATGACCCCGTTGTCGTGCCATACGGGCTGGGATCCTCCGATACCCTTCATCTGCTTTATGATGCCGTGGATCTTCACTCCGCTCCGGAGAGCGAGCGAGATGAGGCGTCCCATTGCCTCGGTGAAAGCCATCGTTTCGTGCCCCGATTTGCCCATCGTGGTGAAGACCTCCACCGGGCGCCCGTTCACCTCGTTCACTGTCAGGTAAAGGTTGCCGTAACTGGTGGGTATCTTCGCCGTCTTGCCTCCGAGGATAAAGGGGCGGTCCATCGGTTTTTCGACCTCGGAAACCTGCGGGATCGGCAGCGTCTGCTGCCGGGCGCTCTTTTCGACGTACAGGACCTGCCCCGCCCTGCATCCGTCACGGAAGACCGTTATTCCTTTGCAGTAAGACTGCCAGGCAAGCATGTATGCTTTTTCGACATCTTCCACAGTTGCTGAACCCGGGAGGTTTATGGTCTTGCTGACGGCGTTGTCCACGTGCTCCTG
>JAUSPK010000151.1 GCA_030655735.1 Syntrophales bacterium
ATCAATTTTAACCCCGACGGCGCGAATATTGACAGGAGCGCCCTGGTCAACTATGGGGTGGGCGTGAAATACTTTCTTACCAAGAACATTGCCCTGCGCGGCGATGTGAGACACGTCATACCCTTTGATGACACGTACAACAATCTCCTCTACACCGCGGGGCTCTCCTTCTTCTTCGGTGGGGAAAAGAAAGCTGCCGCTGCGGTTGCCGCTGTGGCACCGGCTCCCGCCCCAAAACCCGCTCCGGTTGCCGCTCCGGCACCCAAAGACAGCGACGGTGACGGCGTCTACGACAACGCGGACAAATGTCCCGACACGCCGGCGGGCGCCCGTGTGGACAATCGGGGATGCTGGATTCTGCACGACGTCCTGTTCGATTTTGACAAGGCGATCATCAAGCCTGAAGGGCGTCCGATCCTGGATGAAGCGGTAGTGGTCCTGGATAACAACCCCCCCATGCGAGTCGATATCCAGGGACATACGGATAGTGTAGGTTCCGACGAATGGAACCAGGGGCTCTCTGAAAGGCGAGCGGCGGCGGTCTTGGAAGCCCTTGTATCCGCCGGTATTGAGCCGGCCCGGCTCACAGCAAAGGGATTCGGCGAGGGCATGCCGGCCGCGACCAATGAAACGACGGAAGGCCGGGCCCTGAACAGGCGCGTTGAGTTAACGCCTATACCGTAAAGCACGCAAGCTCTATCATAGAGGGTCTGCCATCCAAGGGCAGGCCCTCCGCTTTTGCCCGGGGCAGTTTTCCACATTCCACCCTTTGTTGCTCAATCCTGACCTGGTTCGGCCGGTATCGACCAGTACCCTTCCGCACGTGAGGTGTTCGTTATACAATTCCGTATGTCAAAAGGAGGTTGAACTATGGGCCTGAAAGACAGATGGATACGCCTCATATACAGGACGGCAACGGGGAGCAGAAAGATCCGCCTGCTCATCACCCCGGTTGTCGCCCTCTCCTACTTCCTGTTCGCGTCACTCTTCGTCATCCTGTCATTCCCGGCGGATCGCCTGTTCGGCCTTCCCGGGCTTCTCCCCCCCTCGATAAGCACCGTCCTGGCAGTCCCGGTCATCTTCTTCGGGCTGTTTCTGTACTTCTGGTCCGTCCTGCATTTCATCCGGACGCGGGGAACCCCCGTTCCCTTCAATCCGCCCCCCGAACTGGTCACCTCCGGCCCCTACGAGCATATCCGCAACCCGATGCTCAGCGGCCTCTTCATCTTCCTCTTCGGCCTCGCCCTGGCCTTGAGGTCCGTCTCCCTCTTTTTTATCTTTACGCCCCTCTTCATCCTCGTCAATGTGATGGAAATGAAGATGATCGAGGAACCGGAGCTCGAGATGAGGCTCGGCCCGAAATATCTCGAATACAGAGAGAAGACGCCGATGTTTTTCCCGTGGAGGAGACCACAGTAATAGATGGTGTGCAATCCGCGGGCGCTCATACGCAAATCATTTGCATATTCCAACGACACGTGGTCAAATAGTCGGTGATGATGGCCCGAATGGTTGTCGGGGCATTCTGCACGGGGGAATACGTTTGACAATTAATCATCCCATCATGAATGGGATAAAAAAATAAAGGAGGGAAGAAGACGTGGGAATTAGAACCGTAAAGCAGTACAAGGAAAGTTTGAAAGACGGGAGGCGCGTATACCTCAGCGGTGAAAAGGTGGAGGACATCACCAAGCATCCGATCCTGGGGATCACCTGCGACACGATCGCCGCCGGGTATGAGCTGACCGCGTCGAAGGACCCCGAGGTGAAGAACCTCTTCGTGGCGCCCCATCCCGAGACGGGGGAGCCGATCAACCGGCTTTTCATCACACCGGGCGGCACGGAAGATCTGATAAACCGGACGAAGATGATCCAGCGCTCCATCCAGATCATCGGGGGCCTCCCATTCGGGAAGGATATCGGGACCGACTGTCTCAACGCGGCCTTCGTCGTCGCCGGTCAGATGGGAAAGAAGGAGTATCAGGAGAACGCGAAAAACTTCCTCGAGCACCTGCGCAAAAACGACCTGCATACCTGCGGCGCCGTGACCTGCGTCAAGGGGGACCGGTCGAAAGAGCCGGCCAAACAGAAGCACCCCGATTACTATCTCCACGTGGTGGACAAGAACAAGGACGGTATCATCGTCAAGGGGGCCAAGATCCATATCACCAGCGCCCCGGCGGCGAACGAGATCATCGTCGTACCGACCCGGCAGATGCGGGAGAACGAGGCCGACTACGCGGTCAGCTTCGCCATACCGGCCAACACGGAGGGGGTCACCTTCATCTGTCGCGGCGGGCGAGGCGCCTGGTCGGATCGGGAGTTTCACGCCGACCGCCCGGTCAGGGAACTGACGGAGGCCATGATCGTCTTTGACAATGTCTTTGTCCCCTGGGAGAGGGTCTTCATGTGCGGCGAGTGGCAGTTTTCCATGCTCCTGGCCTATACCTTCGCGACCTTCCACCGCTTCACGGCGATCAGCTACAAGGTTCCCGCTGTCGAGGTGATGGCCGGCTGCGCGGTCGCCATGGCCAAATACAACGGCCTGGAGAAGGTTTCGCACATACAGGACAAGCTGGCGGACATCGCCGCCTACGTGGAGACACTGCGCGCCCTGGCCAACGCGGCGGCGCAGAACCCCGTCATGTACGGCGACATCGCCGTCCCCAACCCCCTGATCGCGAATATGGCCAAGCTCCACTTCGCCAGCAAGTACCACGAATTCATCAAGCTGGTGCAGGATATCGCCGGGGGAATCATCGCGACCTCACCGGACAAGAGGGACTGGGACAACCCCGACATCCACGACTACCTCGAACACTACCTGGGCGGGAGTGAGAAGTACAGCACCCTGGAGCGTATGCAGATGATCCACGAGACAATGCGGCACGTCTGTTCGCACGAGTCGGCCTTCCATGAGGTGACGACGGTCCACGCCGAGGGATCGATGGCGGCGCAGAAGATGATGATCCTGGCCGAGTCTCCCCTGAAACAGTATGAAACCATGGCTAAGGTGGCGGCGGGAATCCTGCCCCGCGACAGTTTCTAGGATGATTTTCAGGGACAGCACCCAAGTAATAGCCGGGTGTTGTCCCTATCAGGAGAATAAGAGACAAATGGAATTCACACAGGCTATCGAACAGCGGCGCAGTATACGAAAATTCAAAGGAGACCCGATCACGGACGCGATGATCGAACAGCTCCTTGAGGCGGCCCGCCTGGCCCCGTCGGGATCAAATATCCAGCCGGCGCGGTTCGTCGTCGTGAAGACCCCCGCCATGAGGGAGAAACTGGGCACCTGCACGCCGTACAAATTCATCACCCGGGCCCCCGTTATCTTCGTCTGCTGCGCCGACCGCGCGTCCCTGTCGACACGGGACAGACGCGTCGGAGAACTCCTCGAGACGGGAGTCTTCACCGATGTCGAGATGGACCCGACCGACTCGAAGGCTTACAGCGCCGCCCAGATGGACGACTTCGCTTCCCGGCTCTATCTTTCCATGAACGCGGCTATCGCGATCGAGCACATGGTCCTGCGGGCCGTCGATCTCGGTCTGGGAAGCTGCTGGATCGGAAGGTTTGACAAGGAGAAGGCGCACCGGATCCTGGAGCTTGACGAAGACACCCATATCGTCGTGCTTCTTCCCGTCGGCTATCCCGCGCAATCACCCCCCCAGCGGCCCCGGCTTTCGCTGGACCACTTGGTTCTGAAGACTGTCTGAGATAATTCAGCGGATCATCCACTGATCGAAGGGGAGGTCTTCCGGTTCGAGGCCGGAGGGGGCCAGTTCCGCAATGAAGCGCGACGGAACGGCATCCGCGCTCCACACGCCCCGGGTACGGCCCACCAGGGGATGGCAGAAATAGAGCTGGTCCTTCGCCCGGGTGGTGGCGACGTAGAAGAGCCGCCGCTCCTCGTCTTCGCCCCCCGGTTCCTTCAGGGCGCGGGCCAGGGGAAACATCCCCTCCGAGCACCAGATCATGAAAACGACCGCCCATTCGAGCCCCTTGGCCTGGTGGATGGAGCTGAGGACGACCTTGTGGTTGTTTTCCTCCGGCCGGTAGGAGGCCTCCTCCTCCGTGATGTTCGTCATCAGGGCGAGGTCGCTCAGAAACTCCTCGAGCGAGGCGAATTCCGAAGAAAAGGCCGAGAGCTGCCACAGGTCCTCCTCGCGCGAGGCGCCGTCCCCGTACTTCTCCTCCATGCGCTCCCGGTAGCCGCCCTTCAGTATCACATCGACGATCTGTGTCAGGGCATTGGAAGCGGACAGCTCCAGGACCCCCTTCAGCGTCTCCCTGAACCTGCCGATCCCGGCCGCGGCCCCCTTCGGGACCTGTTTCATAAACTCGTCGGAAAAGACGGCCGCGAGGGGGTCTCCCCGCGAGGAGACGAACTCCCATATCTTGCGCGCCGTCACATCCCCGATCTTGGGGTAGAGCTTCATCACCCGCCTCCAGGCGATCTCGTCGAGGGGGTTCGCGGCGATCCGCATGAAGGCGGTCACGTCCTTTATGTGGGCCTGCTCGAAGAACCTGATCCCCGACCGGATCTCGAAGGGGATCCCCCTCCTGACCAGCTCCATCTGCAATTCCATGGAGTGGTAGTGGGCTCGGTAGAGAACGGCGATCTCCCCCAGGGGAATCCCCTCGTCGGCCAGCTCGATGATCCGCTGGGCGACGAAATCGGCCTGCCGGAGGACATTCTTGAGGGGGACGAATACGGGTCTGAGCCCCTTCTTCCTGACGGCCCGCAGGACCTTCTCAAACTGGTACGGGTTGTTCACGATGCTCAGATTGGCCAGTGCGAGGATCTCCGGCGTGCTCCGGTAGTTGGTCTCCAGCTTGAAGACCTGGGCGTCCGGGTAGCGCTCCGGAAATTTGAGGATATTGGAGAAGTTCGCCCCCCTGAAGGAGTAGATGCTCTGGGAATCATCCCCCACCACCATCAGGTTCCGGTGCCCGGCGGCGAGGAGGTCGAGGATATCGGCCTGGATGATGTTGGTGTCCTGGTACTCGTCCACTAGTATGTGGAGGAACCGGTCGGCGTATTCCTCGCGTATCTCGGGGAAATCGTTCAGGAGGGCGCGCCAGTTGAGCAGGATATCGTCGAAGTCCATCACGCTCAGCTCCTTCTTCCGGAGCCGGTAGCGCAGGGCGACCTTGAGGATATCGGTGATACAGCGGGAGAGATTCCGGTACCTGCCCTCGATGATCTTGTCGATCTCCACCCCGGTGTTCGCGGAGAGGCTGATGATCTCCCCCAGGACACTGGGCTTGGGGAAGGTCCCGTCCGCGGTATGGATCCCCATCTCCCGGATGCAGGTATTGATCAGCTGGCGGGAATCCTCCGCGTCCACGATCGTATAGGCCCGTTCGTACCCGAGCAGTCCTGCGTACCTTCGGAGGATGCGGTTTCCCACGTGGTGAAAGGTCCCCCCCCACAGCCTCCCCAGGTCCACATCCACCAGCGTCTCGACGCGCGACAGCATCGAGTGCGCGGCCTTGTTGGTGAAGGTGGCAAGGAGGATACGCCCCGGATCTGTCCCCTGCTCTATCAGGTGGGCGACCCGGTACGTCAGCGCCCGCGTCTTGCCGCTTCCGGCGCCGGCGATCACGAGGATCGGTCCGTCCGCGGCCTTGACCACGTTGCGCTGTTCGGGGTTAAGTTCCTTTTCGTAGTCGATCACGGTGTGTGCTGTCCGACCTTAGCCCTTGAGGCTCTTCTTGATCTCCTCAACCGTGTCCTTGCTGCTGAGGGAGACGAAATTTCTGAGAAGTCCCTTCCCCTCGTAGAAGCCGATCAGGGGGGAGGTCTTTTCGTTGTAGGTCTTGAGGCGGTTCAGTATCGCCTCCTCCGTCTCGTCGTCGCGCTGGATGACGGGGCTTCCGCACTTTGTGCACGTCCCGTCCGCGGCGGGCGGATTGCTCTTGATATTGTATATCTCCTGACACGCGGAATTGGAGCAGGTCCTGCGCGTGGTCAGGCGGTCCAGGATGACATCCCTCGGAACCTCGAGACTGGCCACGAAATCCAGGGCGATCCCCATCCTGGCGAGGAGTTTCTCAAGCGCTTCGGCCTGCGGGATCGTCCGCGGGAAGCCGTCGAGGAGGAATCCCTTCTTGCAGTCGTCCTCCTGGAGGCGGGCCTCCATGATCTCCATGATCAGGGAATCGGGAACCAGACCGCCGCTATCCATATAGGCCTTCGCCTTTTTGCCGAGATCGGAGCCGCTCTTTACGGCGGCGCGCAGGATATCCCCCGTCGAGATTTGCACGGACCCGTCAAGTTCTGAAAGGAGCTTGGCCACGGTGCCCTTCCCGGCCCCGGGCGCTCCTAACAATACAATCTTCATGATACTACCTCCTTGGTGATGTAAACGGGTTCGTTATATAAGGAACCCACTACGGGGTCAAGGGAATAGCGCCCCGGACAGGCAGGGGGAAGGATGTAGGTTGTTTTCGGTGGTGATGGGTGGACGGTGGTTACTGCTTTGTCCTTGATGAAAGGGGTCTATTTATTCCGGGGTGGCAAAAAGCAAGACCTGACCCCGTATTCCCCTTCACAAGAAACCACCA
>JAUSPK010000164.1 GCA_030655735.1 Syntrophales bacterium
CTTCGTTAACCCGCGCGATCTTCTCTTTGGCCTCATCCATCAGTTTGAATACGCGGCGGGCGTAATCGTAAAGGATTTCCCCCTCCGGCGTCAAGGATATCCCCGTGTTTTTCCGGTTGACCACCACCGCGCCAGTCAACTCTTCCAGATTTTTTATATGTTTTGTCAGGGATGGCTGTGTCAGGCACATCTTCTTGGCTGCCTGGCTGAAACTCCGTTCTTGGGCCAGCCTGACCAGTGCCTCCATCTGCTGCAGTGTAATATTCTTGAATCTATCGTAGGCCATGGGAGAGAAATATCACAAGGGGTATCTATAATCAATAGAGATTCATAACCACAATGAATTTGACACATTCAATGAATTCAGATAGAAGGTGAACAACGTGGCGTTCGATGTATTCATAAAAAGGCAGATTTCCCCTCCCTTGGCGGGAGGGGATTAAGGGGAGGGGGCTAAATGGCGTCGCGTTCACCCTCACTCCAACCCTCTCCCATCAAGGGAGAGGGAGCATTCTTGACTTTTTACGAGTTCATCGTATTTGATTCCGGGGACTTTGGATGTACCAAGAATACTAAAAAACCATATTCCCCGGGTTCGCGTACGGTCACGACTCGAAGGGAAAGGTACTGGTATGAAGGACGAAAAAAAGATCCGTCTGACGGAGACGGTGCATGGCGCCGGGTGAGCCTGTAAGATAGGTCCGGGCGACCTGCATCAAGCGCTGAGCGGGCTTCCGCTCGTATCTGATCCGAATCTGATCGCGGGTATCGAGAATTCGGATGATGCCGGGGTCTATAAATTGAGAGACGACCTGGCTATTATCCAGACCCTCGACTTTTTTACGCCGATTGTCGACGATCCCTATACCTTCGGCCAGGTGGCCGTGGCAAATTCCCTGTCCGACGTCTACGCCATGGGGGGCGTACCCCTTACCGCGATGAACATTATCTGCTTTCCGATCAATACCATGAAGATTGACATACTCAGGGAGATCCTCCTCGGCGGACTGGACAAGATGCGCGAGGCCGGAGTACTCCTCGTGGGCGGACACAGCGTGGAGGACAACGAACTGAAGTATGGTCTTTCCGTGACCGGAACAGTCCATCCTGACAGGGTGCTCCTCAACAGGGGTGCCCGGGCGGGAGACGCCCTGGTTCTGACAAAGCCGCTCGGAACGGGGATTATCAATACGGCGCTGAAGGGGAATCTGGCAAGCGATGATCTCGTAGAGAAATCCATTCAATGTATGGCGCAGCTCAACAAGAAGGCGGCCGATCTGATGACGAAATTTTCCACGGTGCACGCCTGCACGGACGTGACCGGCTTCGGCCTCCTCGGCCACGCCGCTGAGATGATCGAGGGGAGCGATGTCGGCATGGTGATCCGGTCTTCTTCCGTCCCTGTATTCCATGAAATTCAGGAATTTGTCGAGATGGGCATCATTCCGGGAGGGTTGAACCGGAACCGGAAATTCAGGATAAAGATGGTGGACGTTGGTCCCAACTGTCAGCCGTGGCTGGTGGATGTCTTCTTTGATCCCCAGACATCAGGCGGTCTCCTCATCTCTCTCCCCGCGGAAGATGCACAGGTCCTGGTAAACAAAATGCACGATGAAGGGTTGCACGATGCCGCTGTCATCGGTGAGGTCGTCACCGAACCGAAGGGGAAGATCATCGTATCTTAATTGATTGTATCCTATCAATAAATCCTATTTAAACCCCCTTTTCTATTCATATTTTGAATTTGACTTATAGCCTAAGTTGATTTAGATGGTAGGCGTTTCCGCGAAGACTATCAAATCATCGGAAAGGGGATTTCTATGAAGTTGAAAAATATTTTTGCCAGTTTGGGGGGAATTATCGGTGTAGGGCTCTTGATAGGCATCCTTGCCCCCCTCCTTCAGAAGCTGGGCAACCCCGGAAACATGGGGATCTGTGTGGCCTGTTTCGAGAGAGACATCGCGGGCGCTCTCGGCCTGCATCGCGCGGGAGTTGTCCAGTATATACGACCGGAGATTATCGGGTTTGTCCTGGGATCACTCATCGCGGCGTATCTCTTCAAGGAGTTCCGCCCCCGCCTCGGTTCCGCCCCCATCGTGCGCTTTGTCCTGGGAGCCTTTGCCATGATCGGCGCTCTCGTCTTCCTGGGATGTCCCTGGCGCGCCGCGCTGCGCCTTGCCGGAGGTGATGGAAACGCCATCCTCGGTATCCTGGGACTGATATTCGGTATCTGGATCGGGACCCTTTTCCTCAAAAACGGATATAACCTGGGACGTGCCCAGACGACCCATACGGCGGCGGGGTGGATGATGCCGCTCATGATGCTCGGCCTTCTGGCCCTGCTCATCATCTTTCCGCAGATTGAGGGCCAGGGCAAAAACGGCGTTCTTTTCTACAGCCTGAAGGGGCCCGGCGCCATGCACGCGCCCCTCCTCATCTCTCTGGGGGTCGGTCTCGCGGTCGGATTTCTTGCCCAGCGGAGCCGCTTCTGCACCATGGGGGCGATACGGGACTTTGTCCTCTTCAGACAGACCCATCTCCTCCTGGGGCTCATCGCGCTTATCGCCGCGGCCTTTGTAACTAATCTGATCCTCGGACAGTTTCACCCGGGGTTTGAGGGCCAACCCGTTGCCCACACCATGCATATCTGGAACTTCGCGGGGATGGGCCTGGCCGGCCTGGCCTTTGCCCTTGCCGGGGGGTGCCCCGGACGCCAGCTCTTCCTGTCGGGCGAGGGTGACGGGGATGCCGCCGTCTTTGTCCTGGGCATGATTGTCGGAGCGGGGTTCGCCCACAATTTCGGTCTGGCCAGTTCGCCGAAGGGGGTCGGTCCCTACGGTATTGAGGCCGTGATTATCGGCATAATTGTCTGCCTGTTGATCGGCTTTACGATGAGAAAGAGAGGTACAGCATGACCACGAAGATCGATGCACGGGGGCTGTCCTGCCCCCAGCCTGTTCTGATGACCCTGGACGAGATAAAGGCGGGAAAGGCAATCGAGATCGAGGTCCTTGTCGATACAGAGACAGCGAAGGAGAATGTCTCCCGTGCCGCCGCAAGTCAGGGATGGGAAGTGACAAATGTCGCCGAAGAGGGTGACGGATACAAAATCACGATCAGGAAGGGATAACATTGTCTTTCTTAGATTTTTTCAGGGATAAGCTGAAGCAGGGCGCGCCGGGCGATAACGGGAATGCCGATCGCGGGATTATGGTGTTTGAAAATACCGGCGAGGTTATCCAGGCGGAGGATGTCCTGAAGAGGGAAGGGTGGGAGGTCCGCGTTATGGGCCCCCCTCCTGAAATACAGAGCGGCTGTGACCTCGTCATAGAGTTTCCCCTCATCGAAAAGCTTAATATCCTCAGGACCCTCGAGGGAGAGGGGATCCCTCCCCTACAGATGGTCCCCGTGACGGGGCCCCTCCTTCAACCGGTCGACATCTTTCAGGTCAAGGACTTCGGCGAATACCTGATGGTCAGGGCGGCCAATATGAAACTGACCGTTGAGAAGGCGACCGGAACTATCGTAAATATCTCCGGCGGCGGATGCCCCGATGTTCCCTATCTGGCCAGCGCGATGGTGGGGAAGTCGCTCCGCGATGCCCCCAGTCCCCGCGAAATCGGTCATACCCTGTGCGGATACTCGCTGCAACTGGCCTACGAGGAGGCCCGGCGCCGATGCTTGGCATAGCGGGCACGATACCGATGGAAGACGTCCCCCTGCTGACAGGCAGGTTGACGATGTCGGACGGCGACATCCTCATCGAAGGAAGGCGAATCCCCGTGAGCAGAGGGACATCGGCACTGATAGGCGCGGCCGTAAAGACCTCTGAGGCGCTCGGCACGCCGGAACCCTTCGGATATATCGTGGGAGACATCGGACGGGGCGTGGGAAGCAGGCACCTCTATAAACATCTGGTCGATACCTTCGCCGAATCGGCATTCCACACCTTTACGTTCCACTATCTGCAGCCGATCGTCCACTGGCACAACCGTCTGCAGCAGGTCATACAAGAGATGGATAAGAGGCCTGTTCTGGTAGCCGATGCCGGGTTCATGTATGTGGCGAAGATGAGCGGACATGCTCCGATGTACGACCTGTTCACCCCTGATATTGGAGAGCTGGCCTTTCTGGCGGATGAGATGGCTCCCCACCCCTTTTACACACGCGGTTTTATTCTCCATGAGGAAAACCGTGTGGCGGACCTGATCGCCCGCGCGTACGAGCACAATAACGCGGCGCGCTTCCTCCTGGTCAAGGGGGAGAAAGACTGTCTTGCCGACCGTGAGGGGATACTCTGTGAGGTAGACGGACCTGTCGAAGAGGCTATGGAGGCGATAGGGGGCACCGGCGACACACTGACCGGCATCGTTTCCGCTCTTATCTGTTCAGGGATGGATATGAAGGAGGCAGCGGCCGTTGCTATGAGGACCAACCGCCTTGCAGGGTACTATTCGAGACCGACACCGGCGACACAGATTATCGATATCATCCGGCATATCCCGAGAGCCCTGGAGGACACCCTGGGGTAGCGGCAGACCCCCCGCCCCGATCTCTATCCCCCCTTTTCCGGCTCATCGTCCATGTTATCCTTGACAAATGGATTTTTTGGAGTAGAGGACAAGAGAGTTATTCCCTTCACCTCTTTGTTTGTTGTAATTTGACGATGCATTTCTTCATGTGGGTTTGTGAGAAATGGAACGCTTCAGACAACAGGTAGAGACACTCCTTGCCGGCGCGGACGTCAGGATTGACGGCTCCCGGCCCTGGGATATCGTAGTCCACAACGAGAGGTTATATCAGCGGGTCCTTTCCCAGGGCTCCATGGGTCTCGGCGAGTCCTACATGGACGGCTGGTGGGACTGCCCGGCCCTGGACCAGTTCTTTGACAAGGTCCTTTCCGCAGACCTGGATGAAAAAATCAGGGACTGGAGGGTTGTCATCCAGTCCCTCAGGGCAAGCCTCTTCAACCTCCAGAAGAAATCGCGGGCGTTTCAGGTCGGCCGGCACCATTACGACATGGGAAACGAACTCTATAGATCGATGCTTGATGAGAGCATGACCTACTCGTGTGCCTACTGGAAGGGGGCGAAGACCCTTGACCAGGCGCAGGAGGCCAAGCTTGACCTGATCGCCCGAAAGGTACATCTCAAAAAGGGGATGAGGGTCCTCGACATAGGGTGCGGCTGGTGCGGCTTTGCCCGTTATGCCGCCGAGAAGTATGGCGCCGAAGTCGTCGGGACGACGGTTTCAGCAGAGCAGGTGAAATGGGGAAAGGAATGGTGCAAAGGACTCCCCGTAGAGGTGCGGCTGCAGGATTACCACGACCTTGACGGGCAGTTTGATTCTGTCGTCTCCATAGGCATGATCGAACATGTCGGCCGGAAGAACTATCGGACATTCATGAAGATGGTCCACCGCTGCCTGAAGGATGGCGGATTGTTCCTCCTGCAGACCATAGGCGGCAACAGATCCGTCAGAAAATGCGAGCCCTGGACCGAAAAATATATATTCCCGAACGGCATGCTCCCTACGATAAAGCAGCTCGCGGAGGCCTTCGAGGGACTATTCGTTGTTGACAACTGGCAGAATCTCGGCGCGGACTATGACAGGACGCTGATGGCGTGGTTTGCAAACTTCGATAAAAACTGGAACAAGATAAAACATCTCTATGACGAACGATTCTATCGCATGTGGAAGTACTACCTCCTTTCATGCGCGGGGGCGTTCCGGGCGCGCAAGAATCAACTGTGGCAGATAGTCCTTTCGAAAGAGGGCGTGAAGGACGGCTGGAGAAAATAGTGCCGGCGATTATTTTTCGCCTACGGGAGTCCCCCCTACGATTTCTCCGAAGGGGGGCTCTTTTGTCCTGCCTTTATGATTATTTCTACTGAGGGCTATTCCCCCGTTCAGATATCAATGCGACCAGGAACGGCGGCCTGCAGGTTTAAAAGAGCGCTGCTTGCCTGACCTGTTTCCAGGAGTCTTGGGAGGAAAAGACCTTCCGTTGCCGTTTTGCGTCTTCATGCCGCGATTATGGCCGGGGTGAGAGGCCGGGGCGGCCGGTACAGCCATCGTTAATCCGTCGACGCTATGGTATGCCACCTTGTCTCCCAGGCTTCTTTTCAGGGAATACGCCAGGGCGGCATCCTGAGCGGTCACAAATGTAAAGGCCTCTCCGGTTTTGGTGGCCCGGCCCGTCCTGCCGATTCGATGGGTATAGGCGTCTGCTGTCTCCGGCATATCGTAATTAATGACATGCGAGATGTTTGTCACATCAATGCCGCGGGCGGCGATATCGGTGGCGACCATGATTTCATACCGGCCGTCACGGAAGCCGGCAAGGGCCTTCTGGCGTTTCTGCTGCGTCAGGTTCCCATGCAGGGAAATAACCTTGTATCCCGATTTGTCCAGTCGCCCGGCAACGCTTTTCGCCCGGGATTTCGTCCGCGTAAAGACCAGGACGGCTTCCCTGACCGTATGGTCAAGAAGATCTTTGAGCAGATCGGTTTTGGTGTCCATCTGCACCGGATAAAATCGATGCGAGACGGTTTCAACGGGCGCTGTACGGCCGATTCGAATCTCCAACGGATTTTGCAGGAGATCATTGGCCAGGCGCTTTACATCTTCGGGCATGGTGGCGGAAAAAAGCAGCGTCTGACGCTTTGTCGGAAGGCTCTTCACGATTCTTCTGATATCCGGCAGGAAGCCCATGTCGAACATATGATCGGCCTCATCCAGCACCAGAACCTCCACGTGGGATAAATCCACGGTGCCGCGGCCCAGGTGATCCAGGAGACGGCCGGGGCATGCGGAGATGATGTCCACGTGATTGCGCAGTTTTTTGATCTGTCCCTGGATGCTCACACCGCCGTAGATGGATGCGCTGCGGAGCTGTGTCCGGCGGCCCAATTGCCCTATGACTTCATTG
This sequence comes from Syntrophales bacterium, assembly GCA_030655735.1. GTDB lineage: Bacteria > Desulfobacterota > Syntrophia > Syntrophales > UBA2210 > UBA6078. The sequence continues at coordinate 6,932 of JAUSPK010000164.1, forward strand.
GTCTGTTCGCTGAGCTCCCGTGTCGGAGCGATAATCAGCGCGCGGACATGACCGTGTGGCCCCTGCATGAGCCGCTGCAGTATAGGCAGGACAAAGGCCGCGGTTTTTCCGGTACCGGTCTGGGCAAGCCCCATGACATCACGGCCTTCCATAATCGGCGGGATTGATTTTAATTGAATGGGCGTCGGCGTTTTGTAACCCTGGGATTGCACGCCGGCAAATATTTTCTCATGTAACGCAAACTTCTCAAAACTCATTTCTTCCTTTTCCTTCTCTTTTAAGTATTAGTGACATTTGAACCCATTTCTAATCGTTGCGGCTGTTTTAGTTACACCGCCTCATGCGCCCGTGCCGCTCCGGAAAAACCGGTTGCGTACATTGCGCTATAGCTGGATTCTGTTACGATTAGCTGGATTTTCCTGCCGAGTTTTCTAAAGAAGAAAGGTTGGGAAGGTAAATAACTATCGTGATCACTGGGGGTCTTGTACAGGTATATTCTCTAAATAGCAAGGAAAATAGTGACAGCGACTATTTTTGCCCACAGGCGCTCCCCGTTTACGATTACTTTGAAGGAGGGGGCTTCTTTGGTCCTACCTCTATGATTACCTCTACCGAAGGCCGGTGCCCGTCGACAAACCGGGCCTCCGGGGAGACTACCAACCCCGGCTCCACTTTTGTTGTGGCGGTTATTCCCCGGAGGTTGATCGGCTCCGTTGTAATCTTGATATGCTTAATATCTTTTTTAGGCGCCTTGAGCTGGACCAAAGCGGGAGAGACGGTGACTTTCCGGAGGGTCAGCCCTTTGGGAAGGACCCCGGAGAGTTTAACATCAATGGGCGCTTCAAAGCGTGTCAGCATGTGCGCGACAAATTTTATCTTGTTCGGGTTGATGCCGACAACCGTTACGTTGGAAGGATACTGAACATTGTTGTTTCCTATCGGCAATTCCTGCCGCCCTTCTTTGACCCCGGTCATGTCCAGAGTAACACTCAATGATTCTTCGTTTAGGAGACCAAATGCCTGTTTCGAACCCATCAAGGTTAGCGTTGTTTCCTTCGGCGTTTGTTCCTCGATGATCCAATCCGATGGAAGATTACGATACATGATGGGCCTGACCAAATCGCGCCTGATACTCTCGGTCTGATATCCGAAGGCCAGCCACAGACCGCAGGCAAGAAGGATGGCAACGACCTTCTCCCCCCAATTTTCACTGATCCACCGCATCCAGGCGCTTCCCTCTCCTTCAGGGTCTCCCTCACGGTAAAACTGTTCGATGATGGAGAGCAGATCTCCCGGACTGTGAAGCCTTGTGAGGGTTCCTTCTCGTGCGATGGAGACGGCCCCGCGCTCCTCCGAAACGATGATGCAAAGGGCATCGCACCGTTCCGAGAGACCCAGCGCGGCCGTGTGGCGCAGGCCCAGATTGCCGATCTTTCCGGGCTTTACCGAGAGGGGGAGGTGGCAGCCGAACCTGGCAATGTTCCCTCCTTCAATGACAACCGCGCCGTCGTGTCCTATTGAATGGGGATCGAAGATACTTTCAAGGATGGCCTCACTCAGGGTTCCTTTGAGGTCAAACCCCCCTTTGAGGTGACGATCCAGGAAATCGTCGCCTTTGAGAACAAGGAGGGCCCCGCGGCGGTTCTGCGCGATTTGGGTAACCGCGCGGTTGATGATCTCGGCATCATCGCGCATCGATGTGTCGAGAGAGCCTTTTAGGGTGAATCTCCATGTGGCGAGACGCTCGAAAAATCTGCGGAGGTCTTCCTGGAATATAATGATCAGGGCGATGACCAGGATGGCGAAGAATCCCCGGAGGACGTATTCGGTGATATACAGATGAAAAATCCGGGCGACGGCATATATCAACGCAAGGATGAATATCCCGATCAGGACGAATCGCGATGCCGTTTTCTTGAACCATATCAAGGTTATGTATGAGAATATGGCGACAATGGCGATATCAAGAAGATCTGGAATTCTGATGGTATTGATAAACTGTAGGAGATGGCTTCCCATGGCACCCTGTTTTCAGAAGTCTGACGCGTGAAGAAAGGCCCTAGGCCTGATGTATCCGGAAACCGATTACGGATACGGTGTTCCGGATAGACGATCATTTCGCGTAAGTGTAATACAATACGGCAATCTTTGGCAATATCTTTCTTCCATGCACCTTGAAATTGGTGCCGGTATCGTGTTAGTAGAAAAGACGGATTCGCGGCTTGCCGCGGTAGCTTTGCTGCCCGACGTCTGTGCCGGGTGAGACCTTTGTAAAACTATCGTTATTTGTCATTTCGATCGAAGAGAGCTATAGTACCCGTCAGGGTGAAATCTTGTTTTCAGCATGTTACGATCATTAAGATTTCTCGTCGTTAACACTCCTCGAAATGACAGAATCCAAAGATATCCGGAGATTACCGGTGCGAAAGGTGTTTGTTCATGATGGGCTCTAAAGGACATACCCCGGAACATCCAGCGGAGACGATGCTCTCTCTGGTGGGTAAGAAGAGGGCTATTCTGATCATGTGTCATAATAATCCCGATCCCGACACGATCGCATCGGCCGCCGCCCTGAAATACATCTTTGCCCAGAGGCTCCGGCGCAAGGCGGTTATCGGGTATGATGGTACCATCGGCCGGGCCGAAAACCGCCAGCTCGTCCGGCGCCTGAAGATCGATATGGTTCGAACGAAAGATCTTAATTTTAACGATTTTTCGGTCATCGCGCTTGTAGACAGCCAGCCCCATACCGGAAACAATGCCATTCCTCGAAAAATTTTACCTCATATTGTTATCGATCATCACCCCATGAGGAAAGACACCACACGGTGCGCGTTCTATGATGTTCGACCCATTTACGGCAGCTCCTCGACGATCCTGACGGAGTACCTGCGGGAACTTGATCTGGCGGTAGATCGCAAGCTTGCCACCGCGCTCTACTACGGGTTGAAGACCGACACGAATAGTCTCAGCCGTTCTTTCATTAAGGCTGATCTGGATGCCTTCAACTATCTCTTCCCCAGGATTGCGCCTCGGACCCTCGCGGGGATCGAGAATCCAAGCGTGCCGAAATCCTATTACCTGAAGTTTGCCGATGCGATTGCTCATTCGGTCCAATATGGCGACGTGATGATCTCCTGCATGGGAACCCTTAACACCCCCGACGTGACCGCCGAGATGGCCGATTTTCTCCTGAGGATGGAGAATATCCGCTGGACCCTCTGCATGGGGGAATTCAAAGAGTACCTCCTGCTGTCTGTCCGCACCTCCCGCCGGGGATGGATAGCCGGCAAGATAGCCCTCCGGGTCTTGAAGGGACTCGGCACCGGTGGGGGACATGAAAAGGCGGGCGGCGGAAAGATCAGCCTCGAAGGGCTGAAACCGGAGGAACGGGCGCAGATTGCCCAAAAGGTTACCGATCGGTTTCTGAAAGCCCTGGGCATCCAGGACCGGGAGGGGAAACCTCTCACTGCGGTGGTCCCGGCAGACCCCCTATAGAGATATAACCGGCGTGGCTTACCTTCCATGGGGGCTTTGAATTTTGTCATTTCGAGGCGCGTTAGAGACGAGCTATAGTCCGCGTCACGGGGAAATCTTGAATGATACAAGCTTGCTAAGATTTCTCCCTTCGGTCGAAATGACATATTCATCGGACTTGACTTTTTACGAGACCATACAAGCTTGCCAAGATTTCTCCCTTCGGTCGAAATGACAGAGGGATAGTCGACATGACAAATAATGATAGTTATTCAAACCTGAAGCATTCGTAAAAAGTCAGATTTCCCCTCCCCTGGTGGGACGGCTATAATAACTTTCCTCCTATTACCCTCCCCCCCTTGCTGGGGGAGGCAGGAGGGGGCAAGGGGAGGGGGCAAATACTCTCCGAAATATAGCTACTTTTCACCCCCACCCTCGCCCTCCCCCATCAAGGGGGAGGAGATTTTGGACTTTTTACGGGGTTATTCAAACCTCTCTTCATGGAAATTAGAAGGAATGAGGCGATGAATATTCAGGATCATATCAATTCTTCACGGCGGAGCGGTACGATCGATTTTACGATTGATGAGAGACGCGACGACTATGTTATCAGCAGCATGCCTGTCACGGAAGGAGTACGCAACCCGTTCGGGACGGTACAGGCCGGCGCCCTGATCTGGCTGGCTGACGTGACGGCCTCGGTCCTTGCGATAGGAAAACAAGAAATCGGCCCTGACGGAGAGGGATTCCCCCTGGCGGTTGATCTTCATACGACACTGCTCAGCAACCAGAGAGACGGGATCATTCGTGCGGAAGCGCGATTCGTACGAAAGGGACAGACTATAACGGTGATACGGACCCGCGTTACCGGAGATAACGGTCGCGTCCTGGCTGAAATAACCTCCACGCACATTCGTGCTGTCTAACGGTGGAGAATGAGATTCTGAAGGAAAGGAATGAGATGATGGCTGATTCGAAAGGCGTTGCCATTGTGACGGGTTCGGCACGTGGTGTCGGAGCCGCGACTGCCCGGATGCTCGCGGAAAAAGGCTACAACGTTGTCATTAACTATTCAAAGAGCGAGGGGCAGGCCAGGGAGGCCGAAGAAGTCTGCAGGGCATTTGGAGTAGAGACCCTTCTGTGCAGGGCTGATGTCGCCCGGGATGAGGATTGCCGAAGGATGGCGGCGGAGACGATGGAGAAGTGGGGACGGATCGATGCCCTGGTCAACAACGCCGGCACCACCAAATTCTGCGCGCACGATGATCTCGAAGGGCTCAGCAGGGAGGACTTTCTCCATATATACGGGATCAATGTGGTTGGTGTCTACCAGATGGTACGGGCCGTGGTGCCCCACATGAAAAAGGCCGGGAGCGGCTCGATTGTCAATGTGGCCTCCATTGCCGGCGTGACCGGGATCGGGAGCTCTGTCGCCTATGCCGCCTCGAAGGGCGCTTTGATCACGATGACGCTGTCGCTGGCGCGTGCCCTCGGCCCCGAAATCCGGATGAATGCTGTCTGCCCCGGATTTATTCAGGGAGACTGGCTCCGGCAGGGGATGGGGGACGAAAAGTATGAGGCAACGAAACAATACCTGGAAGACACTACGCCCCTTCGGATGACGGCAACGCCCGACACGGTCGCGGAGGCTATTGTATACTTTATTTCAGGCGCTCCCCTGGTCACCGGTGAGACCCTGATCCTCGACGGCGGGTTTCACCTGACGACGACACCGATAACACAGCGCTAGGCCGCAGATGCGGTCACCCCTTTTATCGGACAGGCCTGTATGACAAACTGGTATGTCTATATGATCAGATGCGGAAGTGGAACCCTCTACACGGGGATAACCACCGATGTGGACCGCCGCTTTGAGGAGCATCAGGCATCGGGGCCGAAAGCCGCGCGGTACCTGAAGGGGAGGGGACCTCTTCAACTCGTCCTCACCGTGCAAGCCGACGACCGGGGGGCGGCGTTGAGGCTGGAGCACAGAATCAAGAAGCTGTCCAGGGGGCAAAAAGAAACCTTCATACAAAACCCTGAATCCCTGAAGAATATAATCGGCGCCGATTCGAACCTCCCTCCTGTCCTTTCGAACCCCCCGCCTGTCATTTCGACCGCAGGGAGAAATCCAAGAGAAAAAACAAGATTTCCCCCCTGACGGGGACTATAGTCAGTCGCAGAAGACTCCTTCGAAATGACAATATTCAAGGTTCTCGACGTGATGCCCGCCGCCGGGCCTGTCTGCATTAAACCCAACCTACTTATACATCTGGTATTGAAGATCGGGAGACATCTCCTGGCTGTCCGTCGGCTTGATCTCCGTTACTTGAAACAACCTGTCAAAATCGCTCAGCAATTGACCCGCCAGGGCGTCCCTGACCTTTACGGGATCGTTAACAATATCCCGGAGGATTTCCTTCATATTCTCCAGAGTGCTGTCTGTGCGATTGTTGATGCGACGTGTGAGGGTGCCGGAAAAGATACTCATTACGAACCGTGAGATACCGTTGTTCCCCCGCAGGAAGAGGGTGACTTCTCCTGAGGGCCTGTCCCCGTTCCCATTATATTCAAACATGACGACGCTATTGGCGGTAAAGAAGGAAGGGATCACCCAGTGATCGAACCTCCCAGTCGCGTAAAAGGTCCTGGCATGGTCGGATTGGGCGACCTGCCGGACGTCGCCGGCAATCCCCAATGAACCGGCGACATGGATTCCTGTGGCGGTTTTTGTCACGTTGTAAGATGGCTTGAATTCGTATATCTCCCAGAGCCGCCCCATGAGGCAGGGATTGTCGAGGGCCCTGTTCCATAGCTCCATCGTGGTATCGACCTCAAAGGCCTTTTTGGAGGTCACCGTGGGGGTATTGATGACCTCTTCGACGTGGGCCTCATACGCCTGAACCAGTGGCGCTGCGAGAAAGAGAAGGACGACGATTGTAACTGGCAAGAATCTTTTCACCATCGGGGTTCCTCAACAGATTGATACGACAGGTATAGAGGAATTATCGGCATGGATCAATCTTAAATCCTTGAGATAATATACGAGCTGCCGTTTCAGTAAGGAATTTGCCCCACTCAATAAAGAAAATTATTATTGATTTCAACTGCTTATCAACACTCATGACTGTACCGTAAGATTACCCATTATTTATTGCTATACGTAACAAAATGATAGTTGACATTATATAGGTTAATGCTCATTATCTGTCTGTTTTTCCTGTTGGTTTAGGGGAAAAGGAGGCAGAGATGACTAT
>JAUSPK010000169.1 GCA_030655735.1 Syntrophales bacterium
AGGATCATCGAGGTTGATTACTTTTATGTTGGTGAATCAGGGTCTTTCGAACAGGCATGCTCGCATCCCCGCGCCTGGTCCGAATGAGAGGCACAATTTGAATAATATCATGGGAGGTTTATGGTATTGCGTTAAAAGATCCCCTCAAGTCCAGGGTGGAACCGTTTCCCCCGCGTTGACTTATGTGGGGGATTCACATATCATAGCGGCCATTAATACTATCATTGGTGACCTTTCACCCTGCGAGGTGACTGTTATACCCAAAAACCCGGAAAGGTCCCCGTAGAACTGGATACGATGAGAATAGACCCCCGCAGCAACATAATAAAGATACTTGCCACCTGCATCGTCCTCCTGTACCTCCACGCGTCAGCGGGCGTGTCACTCGCCTCCTTTACAATACAGGATGAAAAAAAACTGGGGAAAGAGTTTTACGATAAATTGAAGGACAAAGGGGTCTTCGTAAACGAACCAAAGGTAACCGGCTATATCGAAAAGATAGGACGTCTGCTCCTTTCGCACAGCGAGAAGTCTTATTTCGACTTCACCTTCTCCGTCATTGACAGCGCGGGGATCAACGCCTTTGCAACACCGGGAGGCTACGTCTATGTCTTCAAAGGCCTCATAGAACTTACCGAGGACGAGAACCAGCTGGCTGGCGTTCTGGCACATGAAATAGCACACATAAAGGCCAGACACATAGCGCAGGCTATCGAGAAGGCACAAAAGGTAAACCTGGCAAGTCTCGCGGCGATCCTGGCCGGCGCCTTTCTCGGGGGGGGAAGCGAAATGACCGCGGCAGTCGTTGGTTTTTCTACAGCAACAGCGGCAAGCCTCAACCTCAAATACAGCAGAGAACACGAAGAGGAGGCCGACCGTCTCGGGATGCTATATCTGACGCAAACCGGGTATGACGGCGAGGGAATGCTGAACTTCCTGAAGATCATGAGACAGTATGAGTTTTACTCGAATTCCATCCCTTCGTATTTTCTGACACACCCCGGGACAAGCGACAGAATACGGTATCTGGACGGTCTCCTTCAAACGAAATACAAGGAACGGGGGCTCAAGAGCATCGTAGGAAGACTGGAAAGGATAAAGACCATACTGATCATTAGCAGGGAGGGTCCTGATTCCGGTATCAGATATTTTCAAAACGCGCTGAAAAAAAATCCCAACAACGCTGACGCCCTGTACGGTCTGGCGGTTATCGAGGGAAGGCTTGGCGAGACGTCGGCATCCTTTGCAAATTTTCATAAGGCCCTGTCGCTGTCCCCTGACGATGCCGATATCCTCCGTGACATGGGTATCAGCTACTTTAATCTCGGGAAGGTGGCCGACGCGACAGACGCCCTCCGAAAGGCCTATCGTGCGGACAGGGAAGACGCCGATACTATTTTGTACCTGGGAAGGGCATACGCCACCACTGGAGATTACCCCGCCGCTCTTGAGCTCTACAAGGAATTCCTGAAGAAGAACCCGGATGACATCCAAGTCCACCACAGTCTGGCAATGATCTACGGAAAGGTCAACATGCGGGGGGAATCCCACTACCATTTCGGTATCTTTTTTAAGAAGGAAAACAAGCCCAAGAGCGCACTTTTCCATTTCAAGGCGGCCCAGCCCTTCTTCCCGCCCGGCAGTGAAATGACCGGGAAGATCAAGGAAGAAATAGATTCCATCGAAAAAGATTCCGCGGAGAGCGAAAAGAAGCGATCGAAACGTTTGTTATTTTGAGGGAGTACGGCTGCCGTGAATACCGAACTTCGCGCATTGACATTTCGCATCCATGTGCTATCTTCCCCGGGCATATGACACTTTCAGGAGGCACAGATGAATATCACCGTAAAAAGAGGGTCTCTCCCGGATTTAGACTGCGAAGTGCTGCTTGTGGGACATTTCGAGGAAAATAAGGCACCGGAAGGGGCAGCCCGCCTCCTCGACGAAGGGTGCAACGGCATTATCGGCGAACTGATCGACAGAGGGGATTTTGAGGGGAAATTGTACACCTCTTCGGTCATGTACACGAGGGGATCGATCGCCGGCAAGAGGATACTGATCGCCGGCCTCGGCAAGAAGGGGGAGTTCGACCTTGAAAAATTACGAGGGGTCTTCTCAAAGGCGGCACAGAAGATACGGGATCTGGGCATAACGCAGATGGCCGCATCCCTCGACTTCGGCGAGATGAAATTTGCCATCGGAGACGTCGCACGAGCCGCCGTTGAAGGCGCGCTGCTGGGCCTGTACCGATTCACCCCTTACAAGACCCTCGAAGAGGACAAAAAGGGGGAGATCAGTGAATGTATCATCGTGGAGAACAGGCCCGAACTCCTCGAAGACATCGAGAAAGGCGCACAAACGGCGCAGATCATCTCACGGGCGGTTTACTGCGCGAGAGACCTCGTCTCCACGCCATCCAATGATATGACGCCCTCTATCCTGGCGGAGAGGGCCGCTGCTATCGCCACGGAGGCACACCTCACATTCGAGGCGCTGGGCGAGGCCGCCATGGGAAAGCTGGGGATGAATGCCCTCCTCGGCGTGGCGAGGGGGAGCGCCGAAGAGGCACGGCTGATAATTCTGGAATACAACGGCGGAAAAAAAGACGACCCCCCCGTGGTTCTGGTCGGCAAGGGGATCACCTTCGACAGCGGGGGGATCTCCATCAAACCCTCCGACAAGATGGATGAGATGAAATCGGATATGGCCGGCGGCGCCGCGGTGATCAGCGCGATCAAGGCGGCGGCCGACCTGAAGCTCCCCCTGAACGTGGTGGCCATTGTCCCCGCGACGGAGAACCTCCCGGGCGGGAGGGCGCTCAAACCGGGAGACGTACTGAAGACCATGTCGGGCCTGACAGTAGAGGTCAAGAATACCGACGCCGAGGGGCGCCTCATCCTGGCGGACGCGCTCACCTTTGCGAAAAGATACAATCCGGCGGCGATAGTCGATATCGCCACGCTGACCGGGGCCTGCGTGGTAGCCTTGGGCGACTACCTTGTCGGCATGATGGGAACCGATGAAGAGCTGAAAAAACGGATATCAGCTGCCTCGGATGCCACGGGAGAGGCGGTATGGGAACTCCCCCTCTGGCACGAGTACGATGAGCTGATAAAGAGCGACGTGGCGGACATCAAGAATGTCGGGACACGGGCAGGGGGCACCATAACCGCGGCCCTCTTCCTCAAGAGGTTCGCGGATGAGTGCCCGTGGGTGCACCTCGACATTGCCGGGCCCGCGCTCCTGTCAACGGATAAACCGTATATCCCCAAGGGCGCGTCCGGCATAGGCGTTCGGCTTCTCACACAATTCCTGATGGATCGGAGCCAGGCTTCCCATGTCTCACATCCTTGACGTACAAGGGCTGAAGACACACTTCGCGACACGAAACGGTACGGTCAAGGCCGTCGATGGGGTGGACATCTCTGTCGATAAGGGGGATACCCTGGGCATCGTCGGCGAATCGGGGTGCGGCAAGACCGTCCTCGCCCTGTCCATCATGAGGCTGATACCGAGCCCGCCCGGCCGCATCGTGTCAGGAAAGATCACCTTCAAGGGAACCGATCTACTCGACCTCGACGAAGACGAGATGCGGCGGCTTCGGGGAAACGACATATCCATGATATTCCAGGAGCCGATGAACTCCCTCAACCCCGTCCTGAAGGTAGGAGACCAGATATCAGAGGTGATCAAGCTCCACGAGGGGCTTTCGGAAGAGGAAGCGATTGGCCGAGCCCTCGATATGCTCCGCCTCGTCGGTCTATCACCCACCCGCGAAACCCTCAGGAGCTATCCGCACCAGATGAGCGGCGGGATGCGCCAGCGGATCATGATAGCCATGGCGCTCGCGTGCAATCCCGAGCTGATGCTCGCCGATGAACCCACGACGGCACTCGATGTGACCATCCAGGCACAGATCATCGATCTGATAAACAAGCTGAAAGACGAGGTGGGGACGTCGGTCATACTGATAACCCACGACCTGGGGATCGTCGCGCAGATGGCCCGGCATGTCGCCGTTATGTACACGGGAAAGGTGGTGGAATACTGCTCCGTTCTCGATCTTTTTTCCACGCCCCTCCACCCGTATACCAGAGGGCTTATGGAATCGACGCCAAAGCGGGCCACGAAGAAAGACGGGTACCTCACCGCGATACCCGGCAGTGTTCCCAACCTGTACGAGCTCCCCTCGGGGTGCAGTTTCCGGAACCGGTGCCCCGACGTCATGGATATATGCGCCGAAAAAGAACCGCAGCTGGTGGAGCACTCTCCCGGCCACCAGGTGCGATGCTTGAAATACCAATGAAGTGCGAGGATCAGCGCCGATGAATCCGGCCTTATTGCAGATCGAAGGGGTGAAAAAATACTTTCCCGTCCGGGGCGGCATCTTCTCGGGCCGACAGAAGATGGCACGGGCCGTTGATGGTGTGGATCTGGAGATCTTCAAGGGGGAAACCCTCGGACTGGTGGGCGAATCGGGATGCGGAAAGACCACCCTCGGCCGCCTCATCACCCGGCTCGAAGAACCGACCGCCGGGAAGATCACCTTCAACGGGGATGATATCCTCACCTACTCCCGCAAAGAGTTAAAGGGGTTTAGAAAAAAGATACAGCTGATATTCCAGGACCCATACTCATCCCTCAATCCGAGGATGAGCGCGGGCGCCATCGTGGGAGAGCCCCTCGCCATACATAACCTGCCCCGGGGAAAGGAAAACGGGGACAGGGTTGCCGAGCTGATGGAGACTGTGGGGCTCAGCAGGGAGCAGATGGGGCGCTACCCCCACGAGTTCAGCGGCGGGCAACGGCAGCGCATCGGCATAGCACGGGCACTTGCCCTCAATCCTGAGCTCATCATCGCCGACGAGCCCGTCTCGGCACTGGACGTCTCCATACAGGCACAGATACTCAACCTGCTGAAAGACCTGCAGAAGGATTTTGATCTCACCTATCTGTTTATCAGCCATGATCTGAGCGTCGTCGAACACATAAGCGACCGGGTCGCCGTCATGTACCTCGGGAAGATCGTGGAACTCGCGGACAAGAAATCCCTGTACAGCAAACCTCTCCACCCTTACACGCAGGCACTCCTCTCCGCCGTTCCCATCCCCGACCCCACGCACAAGAAGGACCGGATACTGCTGGGCGGCGGCATACCCAGCCCGACAGATCCCCCCCCCGGGTGTTCGTTTCATCCCCGGTGCCAATACCGCATGGATATCTGCGAAACGGTGGTGCCGACCCTCGATGACAGAGGCGGCGGGCACCGTGCCGCGTGTCACCTGAAAACCGAATTTTGGTCTGGAACTCTAGAAAAAAATCTGAAATAATCCTTGACGAAAGAGGATCAAAAGAATAGATAGGGAAGTCAATTTTTCTTGAGGCGATGGCGTAGCGCTATTTGTACTGTGCCGGTAGCGGTATTGCCTGAACAAGAGAAAGCGCCCGTAGCTCAGCTGGATAGAGTCGCAGACTTCGAATCTGTTGGTCGAAGGTTCGAATCCTTCCGGGCGCACCATACATTCGACCGATTAACAATATACGGGCCCTTAGCTCAGCTGGTAGCAGCAACTGACTCTTAATCAGTAGGTCGTCGGTTCGAACCCGACAGGGCCCACCATAAAATCAAGGGGTTACGAGAAATCGTTACCCCTTTTTGTCTACTGCTGTCTACTGTCTGCTTCGCAAAGTATAATTTACCGAAATTTATACAATATAAAATCAATTAGTTGAAAAACAATAGATACCCCCGGCTAAAGCCGGGGTCCTTACGGCTTCGGCATCTTATGCCGACCAACCATTCACACTTAAGAACATCGCGTGAATGATTGAAAAGGCTCATTCATCCACGGGTAAACCCGTGGTATTCTGTCTCCGACCGCATAAATTTTGGAATTTAGATATGACTTGGCTAGATTATGTGCCGGAAGACCATGATACAACGATGGAGTATTATAGAAACTACTGGCTAGGAAGGATTTCAAATAGTTGCCCTAAGAAGGGCAACCGAAAACCGCCGAGAATAGAGGTTATGATTGCATTACCAGCAAACACCGGAAAAATTGTCAAAACAGTAATGCCCTAACCATGCGCTGCACCCGACGCTACAGTCACTACGCTCCTTTCGCTCGGGTGAGCGTGGCCGTTCTACTACACTTCCAACGGTAATCCTCAGTATTTCCCTTTGATCAAAATCATTTGTTAGTAGGTGCATTCAGTGATTTCGGTGGCGGATAGAATTTCTATTGATACCTTCCTGAGAGTGACAAGTTGTAATCATCGCAAAGATTCATCATTACAATTGGCAATAAACATGCTTGATGCTCAAAGATGATTGACGACCCATTATTAAAGCATAGATACCACACACACATTTTGTGGCGAGAATTCCATTGACACACAGAAGCTTTCTTCATATACCCACACCGTGAAAAAACACCGACTTATCATTCTTTTTGCCCTTTCTATCCTGCTTATGTCTTGCATGAGTTGGGTAATGGGCAAGCCCTCCTTTGTTCTCCGTGAGATCATTATCAGCCCCCAATCCTTTACAGAAATAAACCTTATCCTCGTTCTCGATGTACAAAATCCTAATCGTTTTGACCTTACGTTCAGGACTTTTGAATACACTGTTTACCTTAACAACGAAGAAATCGGGAACGGGCTTTTGGAAAAGGAACTTCTGATTCCCTCATCATCAATAACACGGTTACAGGCACCTGTCGTTGCAAAGTTTAAAGACTTGGGTGGAAGCCTGAAGACCATTATTGCCGGGGATGATTTTTCCTATAAGATAGAAGGAAAAACCGACATCAAAACGGCCTTCGGATGCCTCAAAATCCCTTTTTCAAAAGAAGGGTATATTAATTTGAAAAATTGACACACTCCGTAATATTCACTTTTATGAGATCGCGATGTTAATGATAAATAATTTCTTAAACAAGTGCTTTCTTCCTGCTATACGTAACAAAATGATCGTTGACATTATATAGGTTAATGGTCATCATCTGTTTGTTTTTCCTGTTGATTTATGGGAAAAGGAGGTAGAGATGACTATAAATTGTACAGTACCCGCCAGCAACTCTTTTGAGAGTTGTCCGACTCGTTTCCAGGTTTAATCATATTCCGGCAGTATCATATAAGCGCTTCAAGCGATTTTGCGGAGGCTTTCAGGGATGGATCTAACGGGGGA
>JAUSPK010000171.1 GCA_030655735.1 Syntrophales bacterium
TCGAAATCCCGCGTGCTGTTGCAGTTTTTTATGTGATAATCTTCCTTGTTGCCCCCCACAACAAAATTCTTCATATCGAGAAAAGAATAGTCCGCGATAATCCGGCACTTGATTCCGATGGGCCCGGCAAATCCCCGGGGAGAGCCCGTTACCTCCAGGATGGTGTCATCCATCGCGAGTTCAAGCGAGTCACACGCAAGGTAATTCTTCAGTTTTATCTCGTTTATCTCCTCATCGCCTCTCACCAGCACGGCCAAGGGTCCCCCATCACACATGAATATCATCGTCTTTACGACATCACGGGGCCCTACACCTAGAAAAGCGCTGACCTCTTCGATGGTCCTCACTTCGGGGGTATGGACCTCCTCCAACGGCAGACATTCCGCGTCCGGGTCTGGTTCTTCCTTCGGTCGGGGGCACTCGGCCTTTTCGAGATTTGCGGCATACTCGCATGAGGTGCAGTGGACCATCGCGTCCTCTCCCGTATCGGCGGTGACCATGAATTCATGGGAAAAACTTCCCCCTATATTACCGCTGTCCGCCTCCACCGGCCTGAAGTGGAGTCCGCACCGCGTGAATATCCGGTTATAGGCATCGAACATCTTCCGGTAGCTTTCCTCAACACCCTCTTCAGTCGCGTCGAAGCTGTAAGCATCCTTCATGCCGAATTCCCTGGATCTCATGATACCGAAGCGCGGCCGTATCTCATCACGAAATTTCGTCTGGATCTGATAGAGATTCCTGGGAAGTTGTCGGTATGTCTGTATCTCATCGCGCACCAGCGCTGTTATCACCTCTTCATGCGTCGGCCCGATGCAGTAGTCCCGGTTGTGCCGGTCTTTGACCCTGAGCAGCTCTTTTCCATACATATTCCACCGCCCCGACTCCATCCAGAGTTCAGCAGGCTGCACAGCGGGGAGAAAGACCTCTTGGGCACCCGCCCGGTTCATCTCTTCGCGCACGATGTTTTCCACCTTCCTTATCACGCGGTACCCCAGGGGCAGATATGAATATATTCCTCCGGCCAGTTTTCGTATCATTCCCGCCCGAAGCATTAGTTGGTGGCTCAGGATCTCCGCATCGGAAGGCGTCTCCTTCGTGGTCGGCAGAAACATCTCTGAATAACGCATTACTCCTCCTCAATTCGTATAGATTGGTTTCAAGTTTCGAGTTACTGTTCCTTATTCCTTTACTCCTTACTCCTTACCCTTTTCTCTAGCATGGCATGAACCTCTTCCATCAGGGCGTCCGCAAATTCCTCTTCTCGTATCTTCCGTATGACCTTGCCTTTCTTAAAAAGAAGCCCCGTGTGACGTCCCGCTGCGATACCTATATCAGCCTCAGCGGCCTCCCCTGGTCCATTGACTACACACCCCATAAGCGCAAGCTTAAAGTAATCCTTCATACCCGAAAGTCTGTCTTCCATCTCTTCAACCAGGCGAAACAGGTCTACCTCGCACCGTCCGCAGGTGGGGCAGGAGACGATATCGGGACCAACCCTCCGGATGTCCAGGGCCCTCAGTATACCGTACGCGACGCCGACCTCTGCGACGGGATCGCCCGATATGGAAACCCGTATGGTATCGCCGATCCCTTCATTCAGGAGGACACCAATGCCGATGGATGACTTGACAGCTGAGTTGACGAGGCCTCCCGCCTCGGTCACACCGAGGTGCAGAGGGTAATCGGTTGCCTCCGAGAGCGCTCTATTCGCCTCTATCATGGCGGGGACATCGGACGCCTTTACGGATAGCTTGATGGCGTGAAAATCCATCTCTTCGAAGAGGTGAACATTCCTCAGGGCGCTTTCGACAAGTGCGGCAGCCGTCGGGGCGCCATGACGGGAGAGGATATCCTTCTCGAGTGAACCCGAGTTGATCCCTATGCGAATAGATACCCCCCTCTCCTTCGCTTCGCCAATGACCTGCCCCATCTTATCTCTTCCGATATTTCCGGGGTTTATTCGGATACAATCGGCTCCGTTTCTGATGGCGCCGATTGCAAGCCGGTGGTCGAAATGTATGTCCGCGACCAGGGGAATCTTTATTCTTCCTTTGATCTTTGCAACTGCCTGCGCCGCTTTCTCATCGGGGACGGCCACCCTGACGATTTCGCATCCCGCCTCGGTCAGCCTCTCAATCTGGGCAACCGTCGCCTCTACGTCTCTCGTATCGGTACAGGTCATCGATTGGACGGCAATGGGGGCATTGCCTCCTATGGTAATCGGCCCGACTTTGACAGGCCTAGTCTTTTTCCTGGTTTCGCTCATGGTATTCTCAAGAAAATTTCGGCCCCCGATAACAGGCGCCATCTCTTCGTATTCATAACACGAACACTGCCGAAGGGCAATGAGCGAATGGCGGTAACACTGGGAAAGTGCGCCCTTTCGGATGACGGAATCGGATTGACTTATCCGGCTGGTAAAAATAGAATCGACTGGCAAACAAAGGGGGGATTTTGTCATGCTTGCCCGCTTTTCGCTCTACGGTTTTCTGAAAAACCAGCGGTATTATGAGCCGTTCATGATCCTCCTCTTTCTCGAAAGGGGGTTTTCCTTCACGCAGATCGGCCTCCTAGTGGCCTTCAGGGAGATTTGCATCAATCTCTTTGAAGTGCCCAGCGGCGCGCTGGCCGATACGTATGGCCGCCGCAGATGCATGATGCTCTCCTTTACCTCCTACATCATTTCATTCGCCCTGTTCGGTTCCGTCAAAATATACGTGTCTTTCTTTGCTGCCATGTTCTTCTTCGCCATCGGCGAGGCATTTCGGACCGGTACCCACAAGGCCATGATATTCACCTGGCTCCGGCTCCAGGATCGCCTGGACGAAAAGACACGTGTCTACGGTTTCACCCGATCATGGTCTAAACTGGGCTCCGCCTTTTCGGTCCTCGTCGCCGCCCTCTTCGTCATTGCTACCGAGAGTTATTCTTCCGTTTTCTATCTCTCAATAGCGCCGTACGTGCTCGGCATTATCAATTTCATGCAGTATCCCAACGAGCTGGAGGGAAAGATTCAGGGAAAAATCACCCTGCGCGGTGTCTTTGATAATCTGTGGTCCACGCTGAAGATGTCGTTACAGATACGGCACCTGCGCCGCCTGATTGTCGAATCGATGGCATTTGAGGGGGTATTCAACGCTGCCAAGGATTATCTTCAACCGGTTATCAAGGGGATGGCCCTGGCCCTCCCCCTCTTCATATATATGGAGGATACACGTCGCAATGCGATCATTGTCGGAGTTGTCTATTTTATCCTCCATCTGTTGTCGGCCTGGGCGAGCCGGAAATCGCACAGAATCACGCAGCACGCAGGAGGCGAGGAACAGGGGGCGGTTCGCATCTGGAAGGGCGCCCTCGTGGTCTATCTGCTCCTGGCAGTGATACTGTACATGAAATGGTATTACCTTGCAATTGTTGGGTTTATGGTCCTGTACATCATGCAGAGCCTGTGGAGACCGATACTCATCAGCCGGTTTGACGCGTACGCAACCGAAACGCGCGGGGCAACGGTACTCTCCATCGAGAGTCAGGCAAAATCTGCCTCAACGGCACTCGTGGCTCCCATCCTCGGCATCGCCGTCGACTTCGTGACCACACGCGGATTTGGAGGGGGGTTCTGGCCGGTCGCCGCCACGGGTGCGGTGATTGCATTCATTATGCTGGCAACCGCTACCTTACACCGCAGGCAGTGACCAAAAATTCTGTGTCATGAATCAATCAACCCAGTCCAGGATTACCTTGCCGGATTGTCCCGATTTCATTACCTCAAATGCCTCAATGTATTTTGTGTAGTGGAAGTGGTGGGTGATAACCGCGCTTATGTCCAGTCCCGACTGGAGCATTGCCGTCATTTTGTACCACGTTTCATACATCTCGCGCCCATAGATACCCTTTATGGTAAGTCCATTGAAGATTACTGTTTCCCAGTCAACGCCAACATCACCGGGCAGGATCCCCAGAAGCGCGACCTTTCCCCCATGACACATATTTGCCAGCATGGCGTTCAGGGCACTGGGATTGCCGGACATTTCCAAACCCACATCAAACCCCTCTTTCATTCCCAGTTTTTCTTGGACGCCCTCTATGGTATCGCGGGTCACATCCACAGCCAGAGTTGCCCCCATTCTTTCCGCGAGCGCCAATCTATACGGATTTATGTCTGTTACAACTATATGGCGAGCGCCCGCGTATCTTGCAATGGCAACCGCCATGCATCCTATAGGCCCGGCGCCTGTTATCAGGATATCCTCACCCAGGGTGTCGAATGAAAGGGCTGTATGCGTGGCATTGCCCAGCGGATCGAAGCAGGAGAGTATGTCCAACGGTATCTTGGGATCGCAGTACCAGACATTGGTCACCGGAATGCTGAGATATTCTGCAAAGGCCCCTTCCCTGTTTACGCCGACGCCGCTGGTCTTCATGCAGAGGTGCCTCCTGCCTGCCAGGCAGTTGCGACAGTGACCGCAGACAAGATGTCCTTCGCCGGAAACAATATCGCCGGGCTTGAAATCATGCACATTAGTACCGATCTTCTCCACCCTTCCGACAAACTCATGCCCTATGTGCATGGGCACGGGAATCGTCTTTTTTGCCCATTCATTCCAGTCATAGATGTGCACATCGGTGCCGCAGATTGCGGTCCTGTATATCTTTATCAGGACATCGTTGTTGCCAACCTCGGGGACCGGTACCTCATCCAACCAGAGACCCG
Source organism: Syntrophales bacterium (assembly GCA_030655735.1). Classification (GTDB taxonomy): domain Bacteria; phylum Desulfobacterota; class Syntrophia; order Syntrophales; family UBA2210; genus UBA6078. The sequence continues at coordinate 4,715 of JAUSPK010000171.1, forward strand.
GCTCCGCCTTGGCCTTCACCAGGGCCTTCATCATATCCATAATCAACACCCTCCATGACAGACTTCAGATCAACGCTCCCAATTTCCGCCCCACCTTTCCAAACTTTTCAATCGCGAATCTGAGATCGGACTCACTATGAACCGCGGACATCTGCAGCCTGATTCTGGCTTCTCCCTTCGGAACCACCGGATACATAAATCCCGTCACATAAACCCCCTCTTCAAGGAGCCCGGCAGCCATATTCTGTGCCAGCACGGCATCCCCCAGCATAACAGGAATAATGGGATGATCGCCGGGTTTTATACTGAATCCCAGCCTGATAATCTCCTCGCGGAAAAATCTCGTGTTTGATCTCAACTTCTCTCTGGCCTCACCGGTGTTTTCGAGGAGCTCAAGGGTCTTGATGGCGGCAGACACTATCGGAGGCGCAACCGAATTCGAGAAAAGATACGGACGCGATCTCTGTCTGAGCATCGCTATCATATCGGCGCGCCCTGCCGTAAACCCGCCGGACGCCCCTCCCATGGCCTTGCCGAGAGTTGACGTGATGATGTCCACACGATCCCGAACATCGAAATATTCAGGCGTTCCGCGCCCTGTAGGTCCGACAAAACCCGTGGCATGGCTGTCATCCACCATGACAAGGGCATCGTATTTTTCGGCCAGACCGCATATCTCATCCAGCCTGGCCAGATCTCCATCCATACTGAAGACACCATCCGTGGCTATCATCCTTGTGTTCGCCCCCTGTGCCTCTCTGAGCCGTTCCTCCAGATCCTTCATGTCGGCGTGCGCGTAGCGGTACCGAGCTGCCCTGCACAGACGAATGCCGTCAATTATCGAGGCGTGATTCAGTGTATCGGAAATGACCGCGTCCCCCGGTCCCAGCAGTGCTTCAAAGAGGCCTCCATTGGCGTCAAAACAGGAGCCGTACAGGATGGTATCTTCCGTTCCGAGGAAGGCGCTGATCTTTTCTTCCAGTTCGCTGTGAATATCCTGTGTGCCGCATATAAAACGCACCGAGGCCATCCCGAAACCGCGGGCATCGAGTCCGGCTTTGGCGGCTTCGATGATGTCGGTGTTGTCCGCCAGGCCGAGATAGTTATTGGCGCACAGGTTCAAAACCTCCGCGCCATTCACCAGTATCCGCGCTCTTTGAGGAGAAGCTATATGACGCTCTTTCTTGTAAAGACCTGTTTTTATGAGTTCTTCCAACTGCACGTTCAGTTCTTCACGAAATTTTCCATACATAAGCATCCTCCAATAGATTATTCCTCAACAAATGCCTTGAATCTGCCGAGTCCCTCTCTGATTTGTTGTATATCGATACCCGAATATGCCAGACGCAGATAAAAGTCCTTCTCGCCTTCAGGGGAGCGCCCGAAATGCTGCCGGGTGCACACCGATACGCCGGTTTCACGTAACAGGGCCCTGCGGAATTCGTCGAGGTCGTTAATCCCCTTCAGTTCCATCGCCCCTGCAATATTAGGATACAAATAGAACGTCACGTTCGGCCGAAAACAGCGCACCCCCTCTATGGAATTGAGAATATCCGCGGCCGCGTCTCTCCTTTCTCTGAAAACATTAAACATCTGTCGGACCTGTGCCTGGTCTCCGGTGAGCGCTTCCATCGCGGCGTACTGTATGAAATGATTCGAGCAGGATTCACCATTGACGTTGAGTTTGGTGATTATATCAATGACGTCTCTTGGCCCGATGGCCGCCCCAAGTCTCCATCCTGTCATTGCAAATCTCTTGGAAAAACTGTAAAGGATTACAGATCTTTCGGCCATGCCCGGGAGGGATGCCAGAGAAACACTCTCTCCCTCATAGCGAACGTCAAAATAGGCCTCATCGCAGAGCACATAGAGATCGTGCTTGATAGCCAGGCCGGCAAGTTTTTCAAGCTCTTGCGGGGAGCACTCCGCGCCGGTGGGATTCTGCCAGTCATTGAATATGAGTATCTTCGTGCGCGGGGTTATCTGCCTTTCGATAGAATCCATATCCAGCTTGAAGTTTTCCTTCCCCTCAACGTATCCATAAGGCAGAGCCCTGCCCCCCTGAAACTCTATCTGTGATTCATAAATGGGAAAACCGGGATTGGGATAAAGAACCTCATCCCCGGGGTTCATAAGCGTCAGCAGAAACTTGCCTATGACCGGCTTCCCGCCCGGCTGGATAGACACATTTTCCATGGCATAATCGATCCCATGTGATCTGCTGATATCATCGGCCAACAGCTCACGCAGTTGAGGTATCCCCGCGTTCGGACAATAGCCTGTCTTTCCTCCCCGCATTGCCTTTTCAGCCGCGTCCATAATGTTGGAAGGCGTCATGATGTTTACATCACCCAGATGAAAGGGATATACCTTGTTGCCCTCTGCCGCGAAAGCGGCCGCCTCGGCGGAAACGGCAAAGGCGGTTTCAACCCCCAGGCGTTTTATACTGTCCGCGATTCTCATGGTCTTCTCCTTTCACCCTGCATATTCCGAAATACCCAATTCCTCGGAATTGACGATGCTCGGCGCCGCCTTGGGAGGATCGTCCTCCAGGAAGGGGAGGCTGCTGCCCTTCTTCCACGCCGGATATCCCATCAGGATTCCCGCCACATTTCCGGCCGCAAGGATGGCCATTCCCTCTCTCGTCCATCCTGTCGCCGACCCGAGATGGGGCACCATGACCACATTGTCAAGTGCGCTCAGGCCCGGTTTCAGCTCCGGTTCGTCCTCAAAGACATCGAGCCCCGCCCGAAAGTCGGGGTTGTTCCGGCAGTGATCCACAAGGGCCTCTTCATCGATCAACGGTCCCCTGCTCGCGTTAACCAGGATCGCATGTTTCTTCATGCTCTTCAGGCGCTCGGCATTGATCATATGGTGTGTGCTCGTATCGAGCACCGGATGCAGACTCACAATATCCGCGATCTGAAGTACCTCCTCAACGCTCTCGGCCCGCCGGCATGCTACCGGCTCCTCTCCGCGCGATACCAGGAAATCCCCGTAGGCGGCGATATAGGCTTCCAGGACACCGTTTCTGCACAGGTCATAATAGATGAGGTCCATTTTATATCCCTCGACCATCATGCGCGCATAGGCGGCGCCGATGCGCCCCGCACCGATAACGCCAACCGTCTTCCGAGAGAGAAGTTCCCCGAGGAAAAGGGTCGGGAGCCAGCCCTTGAAATTCCCTTTGCGTATAAATTTATCAGCCTCCACCACCCGCCGCGCCACTGAAAATGTCAGGGCTACGGCCATCTCAGCGGTGGTTTCGGTCAAAACACCGGGGGTGTTCCCCACACAGATACGGTGCCGCGTCGCGGCATCGACATCTACGTTGTTATATCCCACGGCATAATTGCTGTATACCCTTCCACCGGCACTGCCGAGGGCGGAAAAAAGCTCTTCTCCCCAGGTCTCCGTCAGCTGTCCGATAGCCCCGGAGCACCTGTCGCCTATTGCTGAGATGATCTCTTCAATACTCGGGATTTCCGGTGACGTGCGGACATCCACCCGGCAGTCGGCCTGTGTGAGGATTTTCAGCCATCTCTCCCCCGGCAGCTGCCTGGTCACAATAACGCGCCTGTCGCCCCCGGGATTGTAAACCTTCCACGATTGATCCTTCAGCATAAGCCCCCCCCCTTAAGTCGCTTCCATGGGGATATTGTGGTGCAAAGGGGGTGTAAATGTCAACTGCTTGTTTGCCATCTCCCGGCTATATCCTCTTGATCCGCCCCTGCGACCCAATCCATAAGGAAACGATACCTGTTGGACATATGCGAAAGGTGTGGTAGGATACCGCCATTACACAGGCAGGTTGCGTATCATTTGGAAGCGAAAACCCATCAAGACGTCTCAGTCAGCAAGATAGACTTCCCGGACAACGACAAACTGAAGGTTCTGCTCGGAGAGCAGGACAAGAATCGCAAGGTTGTCGAAAAACTGGGACGGGTAAAGCTTAACGCCAGAGGGTCAACTGTTTCCATATCGGGAGACGCGCACGACTGTACCCTCGTCAAGAATCTCCTGTCTCAGTTATATGGTATCATTGAGAAAGGGTATCCGCTCTATCCCAATGACGTCGATTATGCGCATCGAATACTTTCAAGGAACAGTTCTGCCGACCTGGAGGCAATATTCCTCGACACCGTTTTCATATCGTCAAAAAAGAGAATGATCACACCAAAGAGCATAGCGCAGAAGTTGTATATCGATTCCATCAGGAAATTCGATATCGTCTTCGGAATAGGCCCCGCGGGAACCGGCAAGACCTACCTCGCCATGGCTATGGCCGTTGGGGCACTCCTTGAAAAGAGCGTGAGCAGGATAATACTCACACGGCCCGCAGTAGAGGCCGGAGAGCGACTGGGATTCCTTCCAGGGGACCTGTCTGAAAAGGTCAATCCCTATCTGAGACCGGTATATGACGCCCTCTACGACATGATGGATTTCGAAAGGGCATCCGCACTGATCAGCAAAGGGATCATCGAGGTGGCCCCACTCGCCTTCATGAGGGGAAGAACACTGAATGATGCGTTCGTCATCCTGGACGAGGCACAGAACACCTCCTCTGAACAGATGAAGATGTTCCTCACAAGGCTCGGCTTAGGCTCAAAGGCCGTCATAACCGGTGATGTGACCCAGACGGATCTCCCCCCGAATAAGATATCAGGCCTGATAGAGGTAGAAGGTCTCTTGAAAGGGATTGAGGATATCCGGTTTGTTTACTTTTCAGAGATAGATGTGGTAAGACACCGCTTGGTCCGGGAGATTGTACGGGCGTACAATCATCTCGGCAGCAAAAAACCGATGGCAGACGGCGAGCAATCGTCACAATAAATCTATGGCCATAAAAAAACCCCCTCAAAATGGAACAACCAATGGAGATGCCGCGATCAGACTGATCGACAGGCTCCGCAGCGAGATCTTTTCCTGGAAATCCGGTATAGCGGTTTGTACAGGTCTGATCCTGACCCTTATACTGTCCCCCCAAATCCTCCACGTGGCACCTCCCGAATATAAAGTGGGGGCAATTATTACAAAGGATATCCAGGCGGACCGTGGTTTCCTTGTCATTGACAGGGCGGCAACCGAGCAGAAAAGAGCAGCAGCCGTTGATAACACACGGTATATCTACGACTATGACAGTGAAATGCCCGCAAAGATCGGGATAGCCCTGTCAAAGGCATTCCTCGCCACAGAAGAGTATATAAAGGGAAACCCCGGTACGCCTGACACAGAGAAGGCATCCACCGAGAAGGCAAAAAAGGCATTCGAAGATATTTCGGAGATACCCCTTACCGATGGAGAATTCGCCGCGCTTGCCGCGCGCGGGTTTCCTATTGATCTGTGCAACAATATCGTACGGCTTGTTTATTACACGTACGGCACTGGTTTGATTGTTAACAGAGATGTTCTGGACCTTCACCGGGACAAGGGCATAACGATACGGGAGATACGAAATCAGGTGGAGAGGGACCTGAATGACCTGTCATCGATACTGGATGCGGGAAAGATACAGGGCCTTATCCGTAAAAACGCGCAGACACTATTCAAAAACAAAAGGCCCGACGGCATCATACTGTCACTGGCACAAAAGGCCGTGCGACCAAATCTCACCTTCGCCAAAAACACGACGGAAAAAAGAAAACAGACCGTCTCCGACGAGGTAAAGCCGGCATTGTACGAGGTTCAGAAGAATGAAATGATCATCCGGGAAGGAGAGAAAATAACACCGGAAGATCTTGATAAACTCGATGCATTCTATAAGGGACAAGAGGGAAGCCGCTTTGTCACCGTCTCTTTATTTTCGGGAATATTCCTTACTATAGTGCTCCTGTCTGTTATCTTCTACCGCATGTCCAGCTCGCGCTTCCGCTCGTCAAGGACGGTACTCACAGATATCCTGTTTATGGGCATTGTGATAATCCTCCAGGTGGTTCTGGTAAAAGTGGGCATATTCATATGCGACTCCGTAGGTCTGAGCTATACACTTCTTCCGGCATCCGTCTGTATCTATGCCATACCATTCACCATGGGGACTATGCTCGTTGCAATCCTTATCGGCAGGAACGAAGGCCTGATATTCTCCGTCTTCTCTTCTCTTATGGTGGCCTTTCTGTTTGAAGATAAGTCACCAATATTCCTTATTTCCCTGGTGGGAAGCGCGGTCGCGGCACACTATATCATCCGTTGCGAACGGCGTTCGGCCTTTCTCAAGATCGGACTGGTAGTAGGAATAGTCAATATGGGAGCCATACTGTGTCTTTCCCTGCTCTCCGGCAACCTCTTCACGATTGAGACGCTGATCCGGCTGGTGATGGGAATCCTGGGAGGAGCCCTCTCGGGCTTTATTGTCTCCGGCCTTGTTCCTCTCTTTGAATCGCTGTTTGGTTATACCACGGACATAAAGCTCCTGGAGCTGGCAAACCTGAATCAACCTATATTTCAGGAATTGCTTATGGTGGCACCCGGGACATATCATCACAGCGTTATCGTGGCATCTCTGGTGGAAGCTGCCGCTGAAGAAATCGGCGCAAATGCGATGCTAGCCAAGGTAAGCGCCTATTACCACGATGTCGGGAAGATGAAAAAACCCCTCTATTTTATAGAAAATCAGCCAAACTGGAAGAACCGCCACGACGACCTTTCCCCTCAAATGAGCAGTCTCGTTATTATTTCGCATGTCAAGGATGGGTGCGAACTGGCACGGGAACACAACCTCGGGAAGGCGATAACGGATATTATACGGCAGCATCACGGGACAGGTCTCGTAAGCTATTTTCACGAAAAAGCGAAGAAGGAGTGCAAGATCTCTGGCCAGTCAATCCTTGAGGGGGACTTTCGCTATCCCGGCCCGAAGCCTCAAAAGAAAGAGGCGGGGCTTGTCCTTCTCGGGGATATCATAGAGGCCTCGTCAAGGACGCTGACGAACCCAACCCCCGCACGGATAAAAAATCTTGTCAACAACAGGATACAGCAGGTGGTGGAAGAGGGGCAGCTTGACGACTCCGATCTGACGTTCCGTGATCTGAGAAAGATCGGCGAGACCTTTACCAGGATACTCACCGGTATATTTCACCGAAGGATAGAGTATCAGCAACCCTCCTCTAAATAAAACCGTATGAAAATTCTAACAACCAACAGCCAAGCTACCGTGGATATAGATATTCTACGGGTCAAACGCTCATTAGGCAAAATCCTGCTGGCCCTTGGAAAGGAAGACCGGGAGGTCAGCCTGATCTTTGTGGATGATGAAGGGATCACCGATATCAACCGACAGTACCTGGGCAGGGACTACCCCACGAATGTTATCGCATTTTCCATGAATGAGGGCGAATTCGGCGACATCAATCCTTCCATTATCTGTGACATCGTCATATCCGTAGAAACCGCCCTGCGGGACGCGGAGGCCGGCGACCTTTCACCAGATGACGATATTGACTCAGTGATGATCCATGGCACTCTCCACCTTCTGGGATACGACCATGAACTGCCGGAAGAGGCCGAAGAGATGGGGAAAAAGGGAAAAGAGATCTTCTTTGCGCTGAAAAAATACCAGCTGGAGTAGAAAACTAAAACTTAAAGTAAAAGATAGTATTCGCTCTCTAACGCTACTTTATTATTATTATCTGCCCTGGTTGAATAAGTGCATTTCCACGGAGATTGTTCAGTGTAAGGAGTCTGTTGAGGCCGACCCTGTTTCGCTCCGCTATCGTGGATAACGTGTCCCCTTTTCTTACAACATAGGCCTTCGATGCTGTGCTCTTGCCCTTCGCAGCGCTGCCCCGTATCTTGATAATCTGACCGATGCTGAGGTCATTTCTCCGGAGGCCGTTCAACGCCTTTATCTCTGAGATAGTTGTCCCGAAGCGCTTCGCAATGAGCCAGAGGGAATCCCCCTTCTTTACGCCGTATGTCGCCACCTCGCCCCCCTTGAGCGTAGGGGCGCGGGTTTCAGAATAGACATAGCCGCGGGAGGGTATCTTGATCCACCTGCCCGCCCTGATGCTATGTTTGCTGGTGAGGTGGTTCGCCGCCAGTATCGCATTGACCGAACTCTTGTGTCTCCGTGCAAGGACGGAGAGGGTATCGCCCTTTTTTACCTTATAGCGTATATATCGCGCCCCGCCAGGTTTCTTCGCTTCCGAAACCTTGTCAATAATCAGGGCAAATTTTTCTTCCATCCCTGCTGGAATCTTCAGCTCATAGGCATTCGGGGTCGTTTTATACCGAAGCTCCGAGTTGAGGGAAGCTAGT
>JAUSPK010000175.1 GCA_030655735.1 Syntrophales bacterium
TCCCCCCTGTACTGGTCCTTCTGGTCCTCATACAACTACTCAGGTCATACCGGTGGGGAATCATCATGAAACCCCTTAAGAAAATTGATCAGTTTTCACTCTTCTCCGTAACCAGTGTCGGTTTTCTGGCCGTGGTAGCCATCCCCGCCCGGATCGGCGAACTCGCACGCCCCTATCTCATCAGCACAAAGGCCGGGGTCAGCATGTCTTCAGCGATGGGAACCATCCTGGTGGAGCGCGTCTTTGACGGTCTCAGTGTCCTTACGATGTTCTTCATCGTAGTTCTGTTCACACCACTCCCGCCCTGGCTGATCAGGGGCAGCCTTGTGTTTCTTTTCATAACGCTCGTATTCCTCGGTCTCATCATCCTTCTCATATTCAGGAGGGAGGCCTCGCTCAATTTCCTTGCACCCCTCTTACAAAGATTCCCCGAGAAGTGGCACCTCAAACTGGCGGACCTGATCGATAGCCTTATCGATGGGTTCAAGATCATTCCATACGGAAGATCCATGTGTTATCTGGCATTTCTTTCCGTAGTGATATGGGTGATCGACGCGGTGGCCATGTATATCCTTTTCTTCGCGTTTGACCTTAATCTCCCCCTTTCGGCCGCCTTCGTCCTTATGGTTATAATCATCCTGGGCATCGCCATACCGACCGCGCCCGGATTCGTCGGGAACTGGCACTTTTTCTGCGTGTTGGGGCTCGGACTGTTCGGCATTCACAAGACCGACGCGCTTACCTATGCCATCGTGCTCCATTTCCTGAGCATCGGGGTTGTTGTCATACTGGGTCTGGCCTTTCTGCCCTTCAACCGGTTTTCTCTGTCCGACATAAAACGCCGGTTTTCCGCCAATCACGATGCGTGAGGAGACAACGTACACACCGAAAAGGGCTGAAAAAATGAAAGGGAAATTGCTGTTTCTCCTTGTTGTTCCACTGATCTTATACATTACTCTGCTCCCCGCTATGCCCCTGATGGAGCCGGATGAGGCGCGATACAGCGATATTTCGAGTCTGATGAACAGCACGGGCGACTATGTCACACCCCATCTCAATCATGTGGTCTACCTGGAAAAGCCCCCACTCAGTTACTGGGCAACGGCCTTGTCATTCAAGATATTCGGCGAAAATGATTTTTCATCAAGGCTCTTTGTGGGGTTGTGCGCCTGGGGGTGCATTATCCTCGTATATTGTATCGGTGTCTTTTTCTCCGGCGAAAAGACCGGGCTCTACTCGGCGGGGATCCTGACCACGTTTCTCTTCCACTTTATCCTTGGGAGAATCAACATACTGGATATCCCCCTCGCCTTCTTCGTATGCCTCGCCATCTGGGCCGGGTATCGACACATACAGCAGGAGGGAAAGGGGAGGGCCTGGTGGGTCTATCTCTTATATTTTTCAAGTGCTCTGGCCTTTCTGACCAAGGGATTAATTGGTATCGTATTCCCCTTCGCGATACTGATTGTCTGGCTGCTCGTCTCCGGGAGGTGGCGCACTGTCTTTACGCTCTTTTCGCCCGTGGGGATTCTGATCCTCCTGGCCGTATCGTGCCCGTGGATAATCCTCGCGCAAAGGGCGAACAAGGATTTCCTCTGGTTTTTCTTCATTCAGGAACATCTCCTCCGGTACACCACTACGATGCACGGAAAGGAAAATCCTTTCTTTTTCTATATCCCTATCCTTATAGCAGGGACCGTACCCTGGTGCGCATTTCTGTTTGAAGCCGTGGCAGGAACCGTGGGCAGAAAGATCTCCCTGCGGGGGGAGCTTGACTGGCGGTTTCTCCTTACCTGGATCCTCTTCATCTTCATATTCTTTTCCCTCTCGTCGTCCAAACTGATACCCTACATGACCCCTCTATTCCTTCCTGTGGCGGTGATCTTCGGGCACCTCTTCAACCTCTACGATGGACGGGGACGCACACGGAGGCTCGTCCTCCTGCCGGTTGCCCTCCAGTCCTGCATCTTTGTCATCCTGCTGTGTGTCCCCCTCTTCCTTGCGAGACACAATATTACAGCAGGCGAATGGTTACCCCGTATAGCACTGCCCATCCTGGCGCTGGTTATGCTCGTATTTGTGCCTGATATCGTTAAGAGGCGATGGAACAAGGGATGGTTTTTGTCCATCTATCTGATATCCATTTTGTTTATGGGTTCACTGCTCATCCCCCTTTCCCACTTTCTGACCCCGTACAAGTCGGCGTATCCGGTGTCACAGGCAATCAAAACCTTGCTCCCCCCCGGTGAAGAACTGTTCCAATATGGGATTTCAGACTATGGAATCGATTTTTACAGCAAGATACGAACACCCGTTGTTGATGATTTCGGAGAATTGAGCTATGGTATTGAGAGGCTTTCCCCCGATGAAAGATCCCGTTATTTCCTGACATCCGAAGACTTCTTCCGGTTATGCAGAGAAAAGGGTGATATATACTGCGTGACGAAATACGCAAGAAGGGTTGCCAGGCTGAAAGAGAAAATCACCGAGGTCCAGATCATATGGGACAATGGGGCCTACTTTCTCCTGCGGTTGCGATGTTGAGGAGTCGAATTATATGAAAATACGAGAAGATTTTCTCCCCCTGAGCCGGCCGTCAATCGGGGAAGAAGAGGTACGCGCCGTTACCGCATGCCTGAAATCAGGGTGGATCACCACGGGACCGACCTGCACAAAATTCGAGGATAGGTTCCGTGAGCTGACGGGTGCATCCCACGCAATATCGCTCAGTTCGGGAACGGCCGGGATGCACCTTATGATGCTCGCCCTGGGAATCAAAGAGGGGGAT
>JAUSPK010000176.1 GCA_030655735.1 Syntrophales bacterium
TTCCGACCGATAAGACGCATCATCTGGCCGAATTTTCCCTCATTTTCCACATGATGATCCTCGCCGAAGATCGCCTCACCCTGGATCCCTTTCCCCTCATGAAATCCAACCACAAACCCCCTGATGAGGTCGAGCGATCCCTCTACCACCACTTCATTGTATTCCTTGTTCATGCCGGATACGCCTTTCTCTCCATACCTCTTCCTTCCCCGCTAAAAGAATATCAAGGTGACGAGGATGAATACGGGAACAAGAATGGGAATCGAGTACTTGATCATGTATCCGAAGAAGCTTGGCATGTTGATACCCGCCTCTTCCGCTATCGACTTAACCATGAAGTTCGGGGCATTGCCTATATACGTATTCGCCCCCATGAAGACCGCTCCCGCGGAGATGGCCTTCAGGTACATGATAAACTCCGGATTGGTCGTGGCCGCCTTCACCGCAAGCGCTGCGGGGACCGCTGACTCCGCAATACCCAGTTTTCCGAGAGCCAGGTTAAAGAAGGTGAGATATGTGGGTGCGTTGTCAAGGAACGACGACAGCGCGCCGGTGACCCAGAAGTAGTGATACGATTCCTGTACAGCGGATACGAGTCCTGACAGGGCCCCATCATTCCCCGCCTTCAGTATCGCCAGCGCCGGGATGATTGTCATAAAAATACCGGCGAACAGCTTGGCTACTTCCATGATTGGAAACCAGCTAAAGTCATTGGCCTCTCTCAAGATCTTGGAGGTAAATACCAGGGAAAGGGCTCCCATCGTTATGATGCCGAGATCCCTCAGGACACCCTGATACTCCAGGTGTACTCCTAACACGTTGAAGTGCCCCGGTTTCCAGTAACCGCTCATCAGCACGAGGCCGATGACCCCCAGGAGGAACACAAAGTTGACAACCCCCTCTATCTTGAAGGGAATCTTCTCTTCTTCGGGTCCGCTCTCTACGTGGACCTTCTCCTTCCGGTAGAAAAAAGTGTCAACGATGAAAAACATCACCAGCAGTATCGCCGAAGCGGTCAGCATGTGCGGGAGTAAGTTCGTTGTCACCCAGAAGAATGGAACATTATGGAGAAACCCGAGGAAAAGAGGGGGGTCGCCCAGCGGCGTGAGAGAACCGCCTATATTTGCCACGAGGAATATAAAGAAGCAGACGACATGCGTCTTCTTCAGACGGTCCTTGTTCGCCCTGAGAACCGGACGTATCATGACCATGGCCGCCCCCGTCGTGCCCACACATGACGCCAGAATCGTGCCTATCAGCAGCATGACGGTATTGAGGGCAGGGGTGCCCTTCAGGGACCCCCTGACGACGATTCCACCGGCTATGGTAAACAACCCCCACAGGAGTATGATGAATGGGATATAGTCTATCAAATATATATGGAGTATGTGGTACACCGCCACCTGGTGATAAAAGAAGAGAAAGGGGACGGCAAAGAGTACTGACCAGAAAATCGAAATCTTTCCGAAGTGGTTATGCCAGAAATGTGGCATCAGAAGCGGGCACAGTGCTATGGACAGAAGAATCCCTGCAAAGGGAAGCGCCGTCCAGACGGGAAGTTCCGTCCCGATATCATGTCCGCCGTGGGCCGCGGCCTCGGCCGCAGCGGCGGGATCAGCGAAAAAAAGGGCCAACGCCGCGCACATCAAGGCACATGTCAGGATGCTCAGCAAACCCTCCCGTGCACTCTTCATGAGCTACCTCCTCCGCCCCCCGCAAGAAAACAAGCCAAGTGAGCTGACCCCCTTGGCTTGAATATCTGAATATTTTTAAGCATAGCAGGTACGCATAAAATTACATAGAAGAACCTTTTACATCTTCTCTGCGACCTTAAGCCTTGTTTCAGCCATGTCCAGAGATTTCTTCACCTTCTCATAATCGGGGTCATCCTTGTCCATCCCGACCAGTCTGGCCTCCGCCGATTCCTTGGCCCTCTTCGCCTCTTCTACTATTATGGAACCGGCTTCCTCGATGGATTCAACAAGGACAGTCGCCTTGAGATTTGTAATTTCCGCATATCCTTCACCAACAAGGTAATATGCCTTTTTATTGTCTTTCGTATAGTTGAGCTCCCCGATCTTTATAGAGCTCAGGAGCGGCACGTGACCGACCAACACCCCGAATTCACCCTCGCTCCCCGACAACGTCACCTCTTCGACGACATCGCTGAACGCAAGCCTATCGGGAGTCACTATTTCCAACATCAGATCATCAGCCATCTAACAAATCCTCCGGCCTACTCTTCTGCGAGTTTTGCAGCCTTTTCCTTGACCTCTTCTATGCCGCCGACCATGTAAAATGCCTGCTCGGGGAGGTCATCGTGAATCCCGTCCAGGATCTCCCTGAATGCCTTGACCGTATCCGCGACCGACACGAACTTGCCTTCCGTACCGGTGAACTGGGCGGCCACGAAGAAGGGCTGCGAGAGGAATCTCTGAATCTTTCGTGCCCTGCTGACCGTCAATCTGTCTTCCTCGGAGAGTTCATCCATGCCGAGGATCGCAATGATATCCTGCAGGTCCTTATACTTCTGGAGGATGATCTGTACCTCTCGTGAAGTATTATAATGCTCTTCACCGATAACATTCGGATCGAGGATACGCGACGTGGAATCGAGGGGATCAACGGCAGGATAAATACCAAGCTCCGCGATGGGCCTCGAGAGAACGACCGTTCCGTCAAGGTGGGCAAACGTGGTAGCCGGTGCCGGATCGGTCAGGTCATCCGCGGGGACATAGACGCACTGCACCGCCGTGATGGAACCCTTGTTTGTCGACGTGATCCGCTCCTGGAGTTCCCCAAGGTCCGTCGCCAGCGTAGGCTGATATCCGACCGCGGAGGGCATCCTTCCCAGGAGGGCCGACACCTCGGAACCCGCCTGCGTAAATCTGAATATATTATCGATAAAGAGAAGCACGTCCTGTCCCTCTTCATCCCTGAAGTACTCAGCCGCGGTGAGAGCTGTAAGCGCCACCCTGGCCCGTGCTCCCGGAGGTTCCGTCATCTGGCCGTACACCAGTGCCGCCTTGTTGAGAACCCCGGAATCCTTCATCTCCAGGTACAGGTCATTCCCCTCACGTGTCCGCTCGCCGACACCGCCGAATACGGAGATACCGCCGTGGTGCATGGCGATGTTATGGATCATCTCCATCATAACGACCGTCTTTCCGACGCCCGCGCCACCGAACATCCCCATCTTCCCGCCACGGGGAAAGGGGACGAGGAGGTCGATAACCTTAACGCCGGTTTCAAGGACGTGTACCGATGTATCCTGCTCCAGAAACGAGGGGGACTCACGGTGAATGGGCATGGTCTTCTCGGAGTTAATCGGTCCTAAGCCGTCAACCGGTTTCCCGATAACATTGACGATCCTCCCAAGACAGGCCTCTCCGACAGGCACCGTAATAGGGGCACCCGTATCCTTGACCGCCATTCCCCTCACGAGACCATCCGTGATCTCCATGGCGATACATCTGACCACGTTATCACCGAGATGCTGGGCAACTTCCACAACAAGATTATCCTCTTCATCATTGATGGTCGGATTCGTAATCGTGAGGGCATTCATGATACTGGGGAGATTCCCCTCTTCAAACTCCACATCGATTACGGGACCAATTACCTGCACAATCCTTCCTGTATTCATTCCCATCTCCTTCGCTGTTTTATCCTTATCAATTCTATGTCAGGCTACCCCTTTGCCGATAGTGCCTCTGTACCACCCACAATATCCATAAGTTCCGCGGTAATGGCCGCCTGTCTCGCACTGTTGAACTTCTGCGTGAGGCTCTGTATCATCTCTTCACAATTGCTCGTCGCGTTATCCATAGAGACCATCCTGGCACCGTGCTCGCCTGCCGATGTCTCCAGCAGCCCCTTATAAATCAGTACCCTCAGATACATGGGAACGATATGGGCCAGGAGCTCTTCCTCGGAGGGTTCGTAGACGTAATCAGCGGCAGCCTCTGGTTCCTCTTCACCCGTGCCGAGGGAGGCTGCGGGGAGCAATCGGACCATGACGGGCTTCTGCGAGGCGACGCTCCGGAATTCATTGTAGCAGAGATACAGCTCATCGTATTCTCCCGCAACAAAGGGGGAAATCGCCTCTTCCGCAATGCGCGTGGCCAGGCTGATATCAAAACGACTCAACTCTTCAATGTATTGGCCGCTTATCGTCTCCTTTTTTCGGAAGGAATCCCTTCCCTTCTTGCCAACGGCGATCAACGACACTTCTTTGCCTTCAGCCTTTTTAGCCCTTGCAAACTTCTCAACTGCCTTGATCACGTTCGTATTAAATCCACCGCACAGGCCCCTGTCCGACGTCATCATGATCACCTTGATCCTGCCGGAATCACGCACGGCAAGCAGGGGATTCGTGGTTGACACGACTCTTCCGGACAAACTGCTGAACACCTCCATCAGCTTGCCCGCATACGGCCTGAAATTTTCCATCTTCACCTGGGCCGCCTTCAACTTCGAGGCCGCCACCATGTTCATAGCCCTGGTGATCTGTCTGGTCTTATCGACGGCAACAGACTGTCTCTTGATTTCCTTTAACGATGCGCCCATTAAAAAGTACTCCCCTATGCTCTGTCCGGATTACTGCCAGGATGCTTCCCTATTCGGAGGCAAACACGGAATCAAACTCCGTCAATAGGTCCCTTATCTTTTTGTCCAGCTCCGGATCGAGTGCCTGTTTTTCATCTATCTCTTTCATCACATCCGCATATTTGCTTTCCACAAAGCCCAGGAGCTGTTTCTCATAGTTCTTGATCTTGTCCACGGGATACTTGTCAACAAATCCTCTGACGCCCGCGAACAGTACCACCACCTCCTGAGACAGCGACATTGGCTGAAACTGGGGCTGTTTCAGGATCTCAACGAGCCTGACTCCCCGCTCCAACTGCGCCTGGGTCGCCTTGTCGAGGTCACTCCCGAACTGCGCGAAGGAGGCCAGCTCCCGGTACTGCGCCAGGTCGAGTTTCAGGGTACCGGCGACCTGCTTCATCGCCTTCACCTGCGCCGCACCGCCGACCCGAGAGACGGAGATACCGACGTTGATCGCGGGCCGCACGCCCGCATAGAAGAGATCCGGCTCAAGGAAGACCTGCCCGTCTGTAATGGAGATAACGTTCGTGGGAATAAACGCGGAAACGTCCCCGGCCTGTGTTTCAATGATTGGCAGTGCCGTGAGCGATCCGCCCCCGAGATCTTCGCTCACTCGTGCAGCCCTTTCGAGCAGCCGTGAATGGTTATAGAAGATATCTCCGGGATATGCCTCGCGCCCCGGGGGTCGTCTCAGGAGAAGCGATATCTGCCGGTAGGCCACGGCCTGTTTGGAGAGATCGTCGTAGATGATCAGGGCATCCTGCCCTCTGTCCCTGAAGTATTCACCAATGCTGCACCCCGCAAACGCGGCTATATACTGCAGTGTTCCCGGATCGCTGGCACAGGCCGAAACGACACAGGTGTAATCCATGGCATCATGCTTTCTCAGCGCCTCGACCACCTGTGCAACGGTTGATTTCTTCTGCCCTATCGCAACATAGATACACTTGATGCCGGTGGTCTTCTGTCTGATGATGGCATCGATACAGATCGCCGTCTTGCCTATCTGGCGGTCTCCGATGATCAGCTCACGCTGCCCTCTTCCGATGGGCGTCATGGCATCGACGGATTTCAGTCCTGTGTAGACCGGCTGGTTGACCGGCTGCCTCTTGATCACGCCGGGCGCGACCACCTCGATCCTGCTGTAGGTATCTGTCTCTATGGGCCCCTTCCCATCCAGGGGAACCCCTGTGGCATCAATAACGCGTCCGAGAAGGGCTTCTCCCACCGGGATCTGCGCGATCTTGCCCGTTCTCTTGACCACATCACCTTCCTTGATATGTATATCTGAACCCAGGATGGCAACACCGACATTGTCCCTCTCAAGGTTGAGAACCATTCCCAGTATGCCGCCAGGGAACTCGAGAAGCTCCATGGCCATGGCATTTTCCACGCCGTACACCC
Source organism: Syntrophales bacterium (assembly GCA_030655735.1). Classification (GTDB taxonomy): domain Bacteria; phylum Desulfobacterota; class Syntrophia; order Syntrophales; family UBA2210; genus UBA6078. Next base: position 6,013 of record JAUSPK010000176.1, read on the forward strand.
TGGCAATACCGTCACCGACCGACAGAACGGTCCCTATTTCGCTGACATCCAGTTTTTTCTCATAATCCTTGATCTGCTTGGAAATTACCTGCGTTATTTCCTCTGCCCTGATTGCATCCATCCCTTACATATCCTCCTTTATGAGTTCCCTCATGCTGTTCAGTTGAGCTCGAACACTGCCGTCGTACAGGGTATCTCCTACTCCTATAACGACACCACCCAGCAATGATGGATCTTCGTTAACAACCATCTCAATATTCTTTCCGGTCATGCCTTCCATCTGTTCCTTGATCCTTGCGGACAGCTCGCTTGACAGCGGGAATGCCGTTTTTACGTCAACCCGTACCTTGCTCAAGACATCATCCATATATCTTCGATAGCACTTTTCAATCTGTTCGAGGGCCTCTATCCTTCTCTTCTCCACCAGCAGCTTAAGAAAATTAGAGGTAGTGGCTGACGCCTTAACCTTCTTCAAGATGTCTCCCATGACGGCCGCCTTGTCGGAGCTGTCGAAGACGGGATTGGCAAAGAACTCCGCCAAGTCTTCGCTCTCCTCCAACAGGGAGCAAAAGCCCTTAAGCTCGCCGTATATGGCTTCTATCGCATCTTCCTCTCGCGCTACACCAAATAGCGCCCTGGCATACCTCTTCGCAATATCGCTTTCAATCAATTTCGGCTCACCATCCTATCTAAGAAATCGTTGACCATGCTCTCGTGGTCTTTTGCTTCGATGTTCTTCTCGAGAATCTCCTCGGCCATTGTGACGGAAAGCTCCGTGGCCTCATTCCTGAGTTGATGAAGGGCCTTCTTGAATTCCTGGTCAACTCTGGCCTCCGAGTCTTCTTTCATCTTCTCGGCAGTCCTTTTCGCCTCTTCTATAATCTTTTCTTTTTCCGCAAGCCCCTGCGCCTTGATCATATCGGCGATGCCCGCTATCTCAGACGTGGCCTTGTCCAGCCTGGCAGAATGCTCCACCAGTTTCTTTTGGGCTTCTTCCTTTGCCGTCACCGCCTCGTCCAGCGAATTTTTGATGGCCGCGCGATCACCGACGAAAAAGTTAACGATTGCCTTGGCTGTATATTTGTAAAGAAGAGCGGCCAGTATGGTAAAGTTGAGAATCCTCCAGAACAGGTTGCCCATACTACCCTCGGCTGATTCTCCGCCTCCCGATGCATAAGCGAACGCGGGAACCAGGGTAAAAATCAAAACAGTAAAAAGAAGCCGTTTCATTGGACACCCCTTCCCAGCACCTTTTCAGAAATCTCAGCAGCTATCATACGTGTCTGCTCCCGTAGTGAATCCCTGGCCGCGTCTGTTTCCTTCTGCAGTTGGGCCTTAAAGTCTTCCAGCTTCTTTGAGAGATCATCCCGTACCTTGCCGATTATCACTTTGCTCTGCTCCGTACCCTCTTCCTTGATCGCATCCCTCTGAACCGAGGCCTCTGCCCTCGCCTGGCGGATCCTCTCCTCGTACTGGGCCATCTTGCGCTCAATCGTCTCGTCGAGAGAGGCTATCTCTTCCTGCGACTCCTCAAGTTTTTTATTTCTTTTTTCGATAATTTTTAAGACAGGTCTAAAAAGGAGAAAGTTGAGTATAAGAATCAACGCGAGGAAGTTGGCCATTTGGATCCAGACTGTAGAATTCACATCTACCATTACCGCTCACCATCCCTTGAGTTAAGTATTTAAAAATCGCCAGCTCAAAAGACCTTGGAACAACTCCAGCTCAAGCGCTACGCCTCCCGCCAAGGCCGGGGAGTACTAACCATAACTCCATTACCTTGTCAAGTTTTTTTTTGACCGGCGGTCATATTCTACCGCCGTGGCCTGTATCTATGGGGGGGAAGTTAGCGTTTTGTAATGTTTTCCGATAAGATAGGCTTCTTTATTCCGCTGTTTTATCCCTCAAATCTTCACCCGTATCACCGTCTGACATCTGACATGCGCCATTGATAACCGCCCCTTCTCTCACCACAAGGAGCGATGTCTTTACGTTGCCCACCAACCTGCCGGTGGGTGAAATCTCCGTTCTTTTCTTGATATTGAGGTTACCCCTCACCTCGCCGGAGATTACGATGCTGTCAACCGCGATATCCGCTTCGGCATAGGCACCTTCTCCTATGATCAACGTCCCGCTCCCTAATGCCTCTCCCCTGAACTCGCCATCGATCCGTACCGAACCGTTCAGGACAAGCTTCCCGTTAAACTCAGCACCCTTGCCTAAAAAGGCCTTTATGTCCTCACCGCTGTCTTCTTTTCTGTTCTTCATCCGAAATCTCCTCTCAAAAACCTTGTTCCACAAGGTCGTTTTCCCATTCTCTGCTTTGTCCACCATCCAGAAGCTCCTCTCTTTGGCCTTCTGGGAAATAGGACCAGGAGAATCACTCCCCTTAATCTTCTTATCTTCCATCTTCTTATCTTCCATCTTCTTACCTTCCATCTTTTATTCTTCGCGTCAGTTGCTTGAGCGGGGGACTAGGGTCCGCACAAGGAACACGGCATGCCCCCAAGCCGTCACGGCTGGAGCATAAACCTCCTCATACTCACATTCAACAGCAGGCCCGCCCCCATCATCAGGACAACCATCGAAGACCCTCCATAACTGAAGAAGGGAAGGGGTATCCCCACAACAGGGAATATGCCCAGGACCATGCCGATGTTTATAAATATACCCCAGAAAACGAACATAGTCACCCCAAAAGCCAGCAAGGCCCCCGGCAGGTCCCTGGAATTTCGGGCAATATTTAAGCTCCACAGTATCAACGCAAGAAATATAAACATCAGGACAAGCGCCCCCACAAACCCCCATTCCTCGGCAAAAACGGAGAAGGCAAAGTCCGTCTGCTGCTCGGGCAGGAACTTCAGTTGTGTCTGGGTTCCTTTCAGAAAGCCCTTCCCCCAAAGGCTCCCGGAACCAACAGCGATTATGGATTGTATAATGTGATATCCCGTACCAAGGGGATCACGTTCAGGGTCTAAAAAGGTAAGAATCCGTTCTTTCTGGTAATCCTTTAGAATAAACCAGCACAGCGGGGTCAGCATCACACCCCCCGCGACAAAAGACACCAGAACCTTCCAACCGACCCCCACAAAAACCACGATGGAAAGGAAAAGTACCACCAGGAACAGGGCGGTGCCCAGGTCCGGCTGCCGTGCTATCAGATAAGAAGGCACCCCCACAATGGCAAGAAGAATCAAACTGTTCCCAAGATGGTATCCCTCTTGTGGGTTATCACTAAAATACCTCGCCAGGACAATGATCAGCACCAGTTTCATCAATTCCGACGGCTGGAAGGAGAATCCCCACAGGACCAGCCACCTCTGTGAACCATGGGTAATATCCCCGTAAAGGGAAACCAGGAAAAGAAGCGCAACGGAAATCAGGTAGATGAGATAGGCGTGCCGGATGATAGTGTGATAATCGACACTGAAGGTGATGACCATCAGGACAAGCCCCACCAGGAGCCAGTATATCTGCTTTGTGTAGAGAGGCTCTCCCCTCACATAGAGGTTGTGACCGGCACTGTAGATATTAAGAATCCCTATGGCACTTATCAGGAACACCTCTCCCAGAAAGACCCAGTCAAAATTGATCAGTAACCTGCGATCCATCTTCATCTCATGCGCCTCTCCTGTTCAAGATTAAAGTACCCGTCAACGATCCTGCGCGCGATGGGAGCTGACGCCGATCCGCCGTGGCCGCCATGTTCCACAATGACCATAACGGCCACCACGGGATCCTCGCAAGGCGCGAAGCAGACAAAGAGGGCATGGTCCCTGAATCGATACCGTATCTCACTCTTCTGGTCCTCCTCATCATCCGGAAGGCGTATGACCTGTGAGGTGCCTGTCTTTCCGCACACATCCTTTTCCTCTCTCTTCAGCGCCCAGCCCGTGCCGTGCGGTTCATTAACCGCCCCCCACAGGGCATGTTTCAAGATATCGATATTTTTTTTGCTGATGGGAATCATACCTTCCGCTTCGGGTGTAAAGTCCCCGACCGTTTGTCCATCCGCCGTTTCAATCCTCTTGACAAGTCGCGGTTTATAGAGAGTCCCCCCGTTCGCCACTGCACAATACGCCCTGAGCAGTTGGAGAGGCGTAACGAGAGTGAACCCTTGTCCTATGGAGAGCGAGGTGGTTTCACCTTTCTGCCAGGGTTCTCTGAACCTTCTCAGTTTCCATTCTTTTGTGGGAACCAGACCGTCTCTCTCTCCCGGAAGAGATATCCCCGTTTTTGATCCAAAACCAAATTTAGTGGCATATTCAGCAAGCTTATCAACGCCAAGCATCTCTCCCAAATGATAAAAATAGACATCGCAGGATTCTACTATGGCACGATGCAGATCCACGGCCCCATGGCCGCCCTTCTTCCAACACCTGAAGACTCGGTTGCCCATCTGGTAGGTACCGTCACACGATATCTCGGTATTCTCCGTTATCAGACCTTCCTCAAGCGCCGCGGCCGCGACAATCAGTTTATAGGTGGAACCCGGGGGGTATTGCCCCGAGATGGCCCTGTTCTGCAAAGGACACAGGGGATTGGTCGTCAACCCCTTCCAGTTTTCTCCGGAGATCCCACGATTAAACAGATTGGGATCAAAGGACGGCCTGCTTACCATTGCCATGACCGCACCGGTACGAGGATCCATAACAACCACCGTCCCGGCCTCCGCCTGGAAGGCATCCCAGCATATCTTCTGAAGATCGGAATCAATATTGAGAACAACATTATAGCCGGAAACAGAGACAATTCTTCCCAGTATATTCAGTCTTCTTCCGGCCGCATCCACCTCTACCTGCTCCCCGCCGCTTTTCCCTTTGAGATAACCATCCAGAAATTTCTCAATCCCGTACTTTCCGACCATGTCATCCGCCCGGTAACCGGCATACACGCCCCCCCCCAGTTCCGAGAGGCTTATCTCACCGACATACCCGAGGATGTGGGCCATCATATCCCCATACAGATACTCTCTCACCGGCACGACATCCACGATTACACCCGGCAGGTCCAGGGAGTGGGTCTCCACCGCCGCCAGTTTATTCCTGCCGATATTCCTGCCGACCCTGACGGGGACAAATGGTCTTCCGGATGGCTGAGAAACCTTTTTAAAGGAGAGGACTCCTTCCACCCAATCACAGAGGTTTGTCAGCTTATTCTTAACCGCTTCAACGTCCTTTGCGATCTCCGGGATAATGGATATATCGAAAGAGGGCTGATTGTCTACCAGGATATTCCCGTGGGTATCCACGATCAAACCCCTCAGGGGTTTTACCTCCTGGACACGGATCCGGTTATCTTCAGACCGCTGCCTCAGCTCGTCTCCTCTAAAAACCTGGAGGTACCCCAGCCTGACAACCAAAAGCAAGAAGGCACACGAGACAAGCCATATAAACACGCGAATCTTATTTCTGGATTCTCTAGGGTCATAGTCGGTCAGGCAATCTCGATTTCCGAACATTCAACAAAACCTCAAGACGAATAAACAGGGCAAAAAAGGCAGGTGTGAACAGGGCGGTCATGGCGGCCTGCATTAACGAAATGGTCACCATATCACTAAACACATTCATACCGTACAATGCCTTATACATCAAGACTATCAGGAGCTTCTCAAGGAGTGCGCACATAAACGTAAAGCCCATGGCAAAGAGACTCCCCCCGGCATACACCTTGACCGCAACCATCTTGCAGAGCAGAAATACCAGGGCGTAACTGAGCAGAAAGAACCCCGGTTCAACACCGGTCATACTATCCATGAAAAACCCTAGGAAGGCAGACAATGTCCCTCCCCTCATGACACTCATAAAAAAACCAGCATATACAACCAGTATCAGCGATATCTCCGGGGCGATCTTCCCGAAGAAAAGGGTATCGAAACCGCCGATCTGGATCGCCAGCAGGAGGAGGGAAAAGACCGGCATGAGAAGATAGTATATCATCGCCCTTCCTCTTTCTTCATGATTACCAGAACCTCTTCCAGCCTGGTGACGTCAACGGAAGGGTGTACGGTGATCCTCTGGAACAGATCGGTCTGTGTTTTATCGACCTCGGCGATCGTTCCCAGAAGCAACCCCTTGGGAAAGACACCGGCAAGACCTGAGGATATCACGACATCCCCCACCCGGATATCTTCGGAGGACTGAACGTATTTCAGTTCGCACCCGACCCTGTCACGCCCTTGAAGCACCCCCTGGCACCGGTTTCTCTGGACGATGGCGTCGATATTACTGTTATAATCAACGAGAAGGAGCACCTTGGACACGTTCCACGAAACTTCTATTACTCTTCCGGCCACGCCTTGGGCAGCCACCACCGGGAACCCGATCTCCACCCCATTGGTAGTCCCCTTATCGATTAACACCGTTCTGAATACGGAGAGCTTGTTTTTCCCCACCACCTTGGCGGCGACGGTTGGAAACGTAACTAAGTCCCTCACCTCCATCAGTTTCCTCAGTCTTACACACTCGAGGGACATCTCGCGGCAGTTATTCACCTCCCGCATCAAAGGCGCGATTTGCTCCTTCAGTTCTTTGACTTCCTGCTCCAGTCCCACCAGCAGGACATACTTTTCCCATCCCCGCCCGACGGAACTGAACGCCGCATTGATGGCCCGTTCAAGGGGCACCACCGCCTCCAGGACGATTCTTCTGAAGAAGCCCGTTTTTTCAGGTGGTTCGGAATGGAAAGAAAAGGCTATGAGAAAAACAACCACAAGGGCAAGGACTGTACTAACAGCGTAATATCTTTTAGGAGACGCCATCTCTTACCCTCTTGTGCGCTGATATCCACACAACGAACAGACGAAGAATACCGGCACCAGAAGGCAGGAATCTGGTGGAAACAAACCTGTCATCCGTCGTGCTGATGACTATGATTGCTCGGTCACCTCTTTCAGTACATCCGGGTCATCCAGGGCCTTGCCGGCGCCTCTGGCCACTACCGTAAGGGGATCATCCGCTATCGTTATGGGTAATCCGGTTTCTTCCCTGAGGAGTATATCCAGGTTTTTCAGGAGGGCTCCGCCACCGGCCAGTACGATACCCCTGTCGACGATATCGCCCGCCAGCTCCGGCGGGGCATTCTCCAGGGCATCCTTTATGGCATCGATTATGACGCCCACCGGTTCCGACATCGCCTCCGTCACTTCTTCGGAAGTTATCTCAACGATCTTGGGGATACCCGATATGAGATCCCGTCCCTTGACATCCGCCTTCATCAGTTCCTTATCCGGAGAGGCGCACCCGAGCGTGGTCTTTATCTTCTCCCCGGTCCTTTCGCCTATGAGGAGGCTGTGCCTTCGCTTCATGTACTGTACGATAGCGTCATCTATCTTGTCGCCCGCAACCCTGACGGACTTTGAATAGACGATGCCGGCCAGCGAAATGATGGCGACTTCCGTGGTCCCCCCCCCGATATCAACGATCATGGAACTGACGGGCTCCGTTATGGGGAGGCCGGCCCCGATCGCGGCGGCCATGGGCTCCTCAATCAGAAAGACCTCCCGCGCCCCCGCAGACTCGGCGGTCTCCTTGACCGCCCTCCTTTCAACCGGGGTAATCCCTGAAGGAATGGATATGATGATTCGAGGACGAACAAAGGTCCTTCTGTTATGAACCCGGAGTATGAAGTGACGCAACATGGCCCCCGTAATCTCGAAATCGGCTATCACCCCGTCCCTCATGGGGCGTATGGCGACGATATTTCCCGGGGTCTTCCCCAGCATCCTCTTCGCGTCTGTCCCTACGGCGAGGACCTTCTTGATCCCCCTTGAATCCCTGTGCACAGCAACAACGGAGGGCTCGTTCAGAACGATCCCTTTACCCTTTACATACACCAGGGTGTTCGCCGTTCCCAAGTCGATGGCCAGATCGTTCGACACCAGACCCATAATATAATCAAACAGCAAGTCTTCACCCCCCTATTCGTCGTGATCGGCTTCCGTTTATACAGTATTTCAATAACCTAATCAATTAAAAACAACTTCCGGGGCAACGGAATTTCGAGCGACGAGAACGCACACTATCCGCCTTACGGGAGTGATCCTACCCCGCCCGGGGCACTTGTCGCCCAAGCCTACCCCGCCGAACTCCCCAGGGGAACTATTATCGCCCAGCGGAGCAGTATATCTCACCACATTTCAGATATCGGTTGTCGTCTATCATCCTCCAGAAAATTATTGCATTTTGAATGTTACTATACTACTAATGCAACTCACTAAAATCGAAAGGCAGAAAGGGAACATATGCTCCAACTGATGCGGAAACATGCCAGAAACTGGCTCATGAAGGTTGTGCTCGGCATTATTATCGTTGTCTTCGTCTTCTACTTTGGATCCATGCGAGGGGACCAGGAGACCGAGACCATCGCCATGGTAGACGGATCACGGATAGCGTACGCGGAATTCAGAAAACAGTACGAGAGCCTGCTTGATTTCTACCGCCAGCGATACGGCGATTATCTCACCGATGATCTGATCAAGCAAATCAACCCAAAGCAGCAGGCGTTCGACAGCACCATCAGCCAGGCGATCATCCTATCAAAGGCTGACGAACTGAAGCTGGATGTAAGTGACGACGAACTCAAGTTCTCTATCCTCTCCTATCCGGCCTTCCAGAAAAATGGTGCCTTCAATAACGATCTGTACCAGCGTGCCCTCCGGTACCAGAGGATGACCCCGGAGAATTTCGAGGCCATCCAGAGAAGGGACCTGAAGATAGGGAAGGTGGAGCGGCTTATCAGGGAGTCGGCAAAGGTGTCCGAACAGGAAGCTTATGAAATCTTCAGACTGCAGAACAGGAAGGTCAATGTAAACTTCATAAAGATAGCCACTGACACCGTCAAGGTCAACGAGGACCCCTCCGAAGAGACCCTCAAGGCATACCTTGAAAAACACGGTGAAGAGTTCCGGATACCCCAAATGGCAACTGTCGAATACATCGTCTTCAAGGGGGAATCCTTTACCGAGACGGCGGTTATATCAGATGAAGAGATACAGGCATACTACGACTACCATGAAGACGAATTTACAGATAACGGAAAGGTAAACCCCCTGTCGAAGGTACGGGGAGACATCATCTCCAAGCTGAAATCGATCAAGGGTGTGGATGCGGCCTTTGAGAAAGCGACAACAGCGCACGACACCATCTACCAGGAGGAAAACTTTGAAAAATACGCCAAAGAGCAAGGGCTTGAGATAGGAACCTCAAAACTCTTCCGGAACATCCCCCTGAGCGGCGAATTTAAAGGTATTCAGGATCTGGGGGAATATGTATTCGGTCTGCAGGAGGGTGATCTGGGCCGCGTCTTTTCTGACAACAAGGGGTCCTATGTCTTCAGACTTGTCTCGCTGAAACCTTCCCATATACCCGAGCTTCAGAAGGTTTTGAAAGAGGTTAAAGACAGCTATGCACAGAGCAGCGCCATACAGGCAGCCCAAAAAAAGGCCGAAGATATCCTCAGCCGTCTGAAGAGTGGGGCCGATATGGCGAAGCTCTCAAGAAAAGAGGGGCTGAAGATGGCGGAAACCGGATTATTTATGCCGGGACCCGAGATACCCCAGATCGGCTCCTCCCCGGACATCGAGGGCGCCCTTCTCGAAATATCCCGGGAAAACCCCTATCCGGACAGGACATTCTTCGTCGATGGAAGTTATATCGTTATGATGCTTATCGGGGAGGGTACGCTGGACGAAAAGGAATGGATGGCGAAGAAAGATTCGACGAAGGAGTTCCTCCTCAGGCAGAAGGGAGAGAGCTACTTCCTCGCTTGGCTGGAGGGGACCAGGGAAGATATGATCAGCACAGGAAGATTGAAGATACTCAGGAACGTGGAGGACTTGTAACCGATGATTACACATAAAATGATTGCCGCACTGTTCCTGTGCGTGCTGCTCGTTGCCCTTTCTCAGGCATCCATTGCCGCTGAAAGGACGTATGACCTGAAGGTCTCCGGGTGCTGGGACTGATCAGGCCGGTCCAGGATAAGTTCTATCCTGAAAAAGACGGACGGTGTCATCGCCTTCAAGTTGAACTCCGCGGCATCCATGGTCAGCGTGAAGTTCGAAGACAGTGAGATCGGTATAGACAAGATCGTAGAGAGGATCGGAAAGGGGAAATTCCGGGTCAAGGAAGCGGTTGAGGTACCTACTCCGGAGGAAGCAGTTCCGGTGCAATAGCCCCCTTTTTATCCCCGGCTGTGCCAGGGTACCCCCCGGCCGCCGATCTCCCCGCGAGCCATCCGGTGGAGAACGCCGCCTGGAGGTTGTACCCCCCGGTGTCCGCATCCACGTCCATGACCTCCCCCGCGAAATAGAGCCCATCCACACGGCGCGACGCCATCGTTCGGGGATCTATCTCCTTCGTATCGACCCCGCCCGCGGTTACAATGGCCTCGGCGATGGGACGGACCCCCGTCACCTCCAGGCGAAAATCCTTGAGCCACGCCCGCAGACGCCCCCGCTCCCCCGCTGTAATCTGGTGGCCCCTCCGCTCCGGTGAAATCCCGACCTGTTCCAAGCAAAGGGGTATCAGTTTCGCGGGGAGCAGCTCCTTGAGCAGTGTCTCAAATTTTCTTTTTCCATGGAGATCGAGATCGCGCAGGAGCCGCTCATCCATTTTGCGCTCGTCCAGGCCGGGTTTCAGATCGATGGAGATGCTCACCCTGCCCCCCGCATCCATGGCATCCGTCACCTCGCCACTCAGGGATAGGATAACCGGCCCGGAAAGGCCGAAATGCGTGAAGATCATCTCCCCAAACCCCTCGCCGCGCTTCGCGTCATCGACCAGGACACCGACGTTCACGTTGCGCAGGCTGAGACCCTGCAGACGCGGCGCCGCATCCCCCTTTGTCTCCAGGGGAACCAGCGCGGGACGGATCGGCACGATCAAGTGCCCCGCTGCCTTCGCCAGGAGGTATCCGTCACCGGTCGAACCCGTCGCGGGGTACGACACACCCCCCGTCGCGACGATAACGGCGTCGGCAGGATGGTCCCTCCCCTCGGAATCACGGACACCGCGCACCCTCCCCTCCTCAAGGAGAAGACCGTCGACAACGATCCCGCTGCGTACAACCGCGCCCTGCGTACGTATCCACCTCGTCAGAGCGTCGACCACATCGCGCGCCTGTTCGCTCACCGGGAATATCCGTCCCCCCCGCTCGACGACGGTGGGGACACCCAGCCCCTCAAAAAAAGTCACCAAGTCATCGTTCGAAAATCGGTGGAAGGCCTGTCGGAGAAAGTTCCCGGTGGGCCCGAAGTGCGAGATGAACTCCCCAAGGGAGGCCACGTTGGTGAGGTTGCACCGCCCCTTCCCCGTGATGCCAAGCTTGCGCCCGGGGCGGTGCATCTTTTCCAGGAGCAACACCTTGGCGCCCGCAGAGGCGGCCTGCCCGGCGGCCATCATGCCGGACGCGCCCCCCCCGACGACGATGACGGTTCTTGTTACCATTGCATGGGCTTCTCTATAAAGGCCGGGTCTTCCTTCTCTATGATCTCGATGATATGTTTATACATCCTCTTCTTGTTCTCCCCGAATATCCACCGCCCCTTGGTAAAGGTTCTCGCGAACGCGATTGCCTCCGCGAGGAGGGCCTCGGCATTTTCACAGGCCTTGACGATCACGTGGCTTTCCTCGAGCTCCTTCGCGCTCGACTTCTTCCCGGTGCAGACCATCTCCTGCAGTTTGTAGGGGGGGATCGCCTTCATGATGATGGCGAGCATCGAGGGGAGGAAGGGGATATTGATATCCACCTCCGGAAAGCAGAAATATCCCCGGTCCGCCTTCATGAATCTGAAATCACAGGCACAGGCCATGATGGTACCGTCCCCGAAGGCATGCCCGTTGATCGACGCGATCACGGGCATCGGGAACTGCAGGATCCGGGTGAAAATATCCCCCAGGCCGTAGGTGAAATCCTTCACGGCCTGCGTTTCGCCCCTCTCTATGGCGCCGGAGATCCACACGACATCGATCCCCAGTGACCAGTTCTTCGCATCGCTCGAGGTGATAACCACGGACGAGATTCCCTCGTCTGCCTCGATCTCATCAAAGGCGCCCAGGATGGCCCGGGTGAAATCGGGATTGTGCCTGTTCTCGCTGGTGTTCATCGTCATGACCGCAACCGTTCCATCTTTTTTCCACTCTATAATCGCCATCTCCCTGATCTTCCTCCTCGGTTCTGTATGATTTCGGCGACCCCCATCAGGGGCGTCGCGGGTATGCAGTACTGCGGGGGGGCGCCTAGTGTGCCTCATCCCAGTTCTTTCCGGAGGCTATCTCGACCGTCAGGGGGACCTTCAGGTCTATAACCTCCTCCATCTCGCGCCTGACGAGGGTTATAACCTCCTCCACCTCCGCCGCGGGAACCTCGAAGACAAGCTCATCGTGCACCTGCATGATCATACGGGCGGACAGGCCCCTCTCTTCAATCCCCCTCGCGATTTCCAGCATCGCCACCTTGATCAGGTCGGCCGCCGTCCCCTGTATCGGGGTGTTGACCGCCGTCCGCTCCGCGAACTGGCGTACCTGGGCGTTTTTGCCAATGATCTCAGGGAGGTACCGGCGTCGGTTTAAGAGCGTCGTGACAAACCCCCTCTTTCGCGCCCCCTCGAGCGTCTCCTCTATGAATGCGCTGACGCCGGAGAAACGGGAGAAGTAGCCATCGATATAATCCTGTGCGCGTTTCTGGCCGATGTTCAACTCCCTTGCGAGGCCGAAGGCGCTCATCCCGTAGATAACGCCGAAGTTGATCACCTTCGCCTGCCGGCGCATCTCCTCGCTGACCATCCCCGGGAATACGCCGAATATGTCGGAGGCCGTCTTCGTGTGAACATCCTCCCCCGACTGAAACGCCTCTATCAAAAGTTCGTCCCCGGAGAGGTGCGCCAGGATGCGCAGCTCTATCTGGGAGTAGTCGGCGGAGACGATCTCGCATCCCTCGGGGGCGATGAAGGCCTGCCTTATCCTCTTCCCCTCGGCCGTCCTGATCGGTATATTCTGGAGGTTGGGGTTGCTGCTCGAGAGCCTCCCCGTCGCCGTCACTGTCTGGTTGTAGGATGTATGCACCCTTTCCGTTTCAGGATTGACAAGGAGGGGAAGGGCGTCGGCATAGGTTGATTTGAGTTTCGCCAGGCTCCGGTAGGCGAGGATCTCCGCCGGGAGTTCATGCGATCGCGCGAGGTTCGTCAGGACATCCACGTCCGTCGAGTACCCCGCCTTCGTCTTCCTCCCCCGGGGAAGTCCGAGCGTATCGAAGAGGACCACCTGGAGCTGTTTTGGTGAATTGATGTTGAACCGCTCCCCGGCCAGGCCGTATATCTTCTCCTCGGAGATGTCCAGAAGCTGACCCAGCTGCCCTGACATCTCCCCCAGAAGATCGCAATCGAGGAGGACCCCCGCTGACTCCATCGAGGCGAGTACCTCGACGAGGGGCATCTCCACGTCATCAAAGAGTTCCTTCAGACCCGACTCCTCCATCCGCTGCGCGAGGGGGGGAGCGAGCCTGAAGATGAAATCCGCCCGCCGGCACGCGTATGGGGCGGCATCTTTAAGGGGGACGGCATCGAAGGAAATCGCCTTCGCGCCACTTCCCGTCAGGTCCTTGAGGGAGGGGATGGTCCGGCCGTACTGCTCCTGGGCCAGGTCGGGCAGGTCGTACCCGCGCCGGGAGGGATCGAGGATATACGCGGCAAGCATGATATCCGACACCTCCCCCTTCAGCGCGATACCCCTCCGCGCCAGCGCGAGGGACGCCGTCTTGGTATCATGCCCGTATTTCTTCAGCGTGTCATCGGATAAGAGCTCTCCCAGGGCCACCAGTGTTTTCTCCTCGTCAAGCTGCTGTTGCGCCCCCTCTCCCGTGTGGGCAAGGGGCAGGTAGCAGGCCCTCTGTGCGCCGCAGCACAGGGCGACCCCCACGATCCGCGCCCTCACCGCGTCATCCGGAGTCAGTTGCAGATCGAATGAAAACCCGCCGGCAGCGCGCAGTTCATCCAGGAACGGGGCAACCTCATCTCCATCGGTAATCAGGCGGTAGCCCGTCGCATCCTCTTCCTCTTTCTCCACTCCCTCTCCAAGCCGCGAAACGAGGCCGGGAAACTCAAACTCCCGGAAGATCCCCTGCAGCACCTCCACATCGGGCTCTCTGAAACGGATATCCTCAAGATCGAAGTCAATCGGGACATCCGTTCGGATGGTCACCAGGTCCCTGCTCATCCGGGCCTGAGCGGCGAATTCCGTCAGTTTTTCACTCAGTCCCTTCCCCTTGACCTTTCCGGCATTTTTCAGGACCTCCTCGAGAGAACCGAACTCTTTCACCAGCTTGAGGGCCGTCTTTTCGCCGACGCCGGGGACCCCGGGGACGTTGTCCGACGCGTCCCCCGCGAGCCCCAGGATATCGATCACCCGGTCGGGTCCCACGCCGAAGCGCTCCTTCACCCCCTCAATGTCATAGGAGATGTCCTTCATCGTATCCACCATCAGGACATTGTCCGACACGAGCTGCATCAGGTCCTTGTCGCCGGAGGCGATGATCACTCTCATCCCCGCCGCCTCATACCTCTTCGCCAGGGTGCCGATAACATCGTCCGCCTCGATCCCCTGCTCTTCGATGACCTTGATGGAAAAACCGCGAACGATATCCTTGATGGGGGGGATCTGGGGGCGGAGGTCGTCGGGCATCGCGCTGCGGTTCGCCTTGTACTGATCGTACGCCTCGTGCCTGAAGGTGGGGCCCTTCGCGTCAAACGCGATGGCGATGTACTCCGGTGCCCAATCGCGGCACAGCTTCATGAGCATATTGGTAAAACCGTAGATCGCGTTGGTGGGAAATCCCCGGGAGGTGGAAAGCCCGCGGATCGCGTAAAACGCGCGGTAGATATAGTTCGTCCCGTCTATGAGAAACACCGAGGGTTGTGATGCCTTTTCAGTCATTTTCCCGATCTCTGGCAATCTTTTTAATATCCGTCAGGGTTACCGGACTGCCAGCGCCACGCGTCGGCACACATCTCGTCTATACCCCTCTTCGCCGACCACCCCATCTCTCTCTTCGCCTTCGAGGCATCGGCATAACACGCCGCGATGTCACCAGGGCGGCGTTCCACGATGGTATAGGGTATCTTATGCCCGGAGGCCTTCTCAAATTCTTTAACAACTTCAAGGACACTGTACCCCCGCCCGGTCCCCAGATTATAGGTGACAATGCCGGGATTTGATGCCAGTTTTTCCAGCGCGTTCAGGTGTCCATCCGCCAGGTCGACGACATGGATATAATCCCTGACACCCGTCCCGTCCACGGTAGGGTAGTCATTGCCGAACACCGAAAGTTCCTTCTGTTTGCCGACCGCAACCTGCGTGATGTAGGGGAAGAGATTATTCGGTATGCCGTTCGGGTCTTCACCGATCAGGCCGCTGGGATGGGCCCCCACCGGATTGAAATACCGAAGGAGGGCGATGTCCCACTGCTCCCCGGAAGCGGGAATGTCAGAGAGAATTTCTTCGATCATACGCTTTGAACGCCCGTACGGGTTGGTGGCGGGCAACAGGGGAAACTCTTCCGTTATGGGGACCGTGTGAGGATCACCATAGACCGTCGCGGACGAGCTGAAGACGATCTTTCTGACGTCGTGCCGACGCATCGCCTCGCAAAGGTTCAGTGTCCCCGTGACGTTGTTGTGATAGTAGCGAAGCGGCATGCTGACGGATTCTCCGACCGCCTTCAGTCCCGCAAAGTGAATCACGGCATCGATCGGAGTACCTTCAAAGACCCTGTCCAGAGCGCCCCCGTCCAGCAGATCGGCTTTGTGAAATTCCAACGATTTGCCCGTGATCTGCTGTACCCTCTTGAGCGATTCCTCCTTGCTGTTGACAAGATTATCGAGGACAACCACGTCATACCCCGCCTCAAGCAATACCAGACAGGTGTGGCTGCCGATATACCCGGCTCCGCCCGTTACCAGTATCCGTGTGTCACGCATTTCCCGGCCTCCCGAGGCGGACAGTAACACATTTTTGAGGGATAAGGCAACGCCGCAGAGAGGATCACGCCGCACTAATTCGTCCCCCCTCCGTTTCCGGTTGACACACGGAAGATACTCACGTACATCTTTCATGAACAAGGACAAACCAAACAAGGAGGAACAAATCGCCATGAAACGTTTTTTCTCACTTGCCGTGGCGGCCGGAATGGCGCTGTCGGTTTTGACACTCTTTTTCTCCTGCGCCCCCATCAACCTTTACACGGTCAACATGGGCTACCTGCCGCCGGAGATGTCCGCTCCCGCGACCGCCAAAGCGGGGAATATCCCCATTACCGTAGCCGCATTTACGGATGCGAGACAGGTGGAAGACACGATGGTTATCGGCACGGTCGTGCTCTCCGACGGTAAAACGATACCGATCCTCCCGAAACGGCTCAGGCCTGTGGACACGGTTACCGACGGTGTCAGGGAATGTCTGTCCGCGGAGGGATATTCCATCTCCCCGGAAAACCCCGCATGGAATCTGCAGAGCGACTCGATCGACAAAGGGTGGGGGACGCTCCTGATAGGCGGCTCCATTGACCGGCTTGAGGTTGTCTGCGACAAGGGAGGCATAAAGAAGACCTACCGGACTGATGTCAAACTCACGATCGTTTTTGCGGATGTCAGAGGCGCCAGAATACTCCGCACGATGGAGGCCGCAGCAACTTCTTCGCTGGTACATGTAAGTTTTTCCGAAGAGATACTGGGGCAGCAGATAAGCGCGGCCCTTTCGAAGGCTATCAGGCAGGTGTGCGGAGACGGAAAAACGATCCCGCAGGTCATTGAACAGATGGCGAAAAAAGAGGGATAAGGCGATAGCCCCCTTTTTTCTGCCAAAAAGGAGAGGAAAATCAGCCCAGAACTGGAAAAAAGGGCTTGACTTGCCTTAAAAACATTATATAGTGATTTGCAGTGTTTTAAAAAAGTGTCCTCACTTACAGATAGGGGGGGGGATACGTAAAGTAAGGATTGAGACATTTCAAAGTACGAATTTCGACATCTGGATTTTCAGGCTTCTCTGTTCTTCTTACATGTAGGCGATCCTGCTTTAGAAAAACTAGGAAAGGAGGATTGCCATAGTGTCTGAAGGTACCGTGAAGTGGTTTAATTCGAGTAAGGGTTTCGGCTTCATCGAAAACGACGAAGGTGGCGATGTGTTTGTTCATTACAGCGCTATCCAGAGCGAAGGATTCAGAACTTTGGAGGAGAATTCCCGTGTGTCGTTCGATATTGAAGAAGGCGCCAAAGGCCCGTCCGCTACCAACGTCAAAATCATATAAATAATCAACAAACTCAACGAAAAAGGGCATCCCGGAATTATTTCCGGGGTGCCCTTTTTTATTCTCCCGGCATGTCCCCCCTCCCCCACAAAGACCGAACCACTCTGAAACCCTGGCCTCCCGAGTCGATTGACCTGTTTTTTCTTGACGTTTTCCGCAGATGGACAGTAGTGTATGGCTTGGGTTTGGGATCAGTAAGTAAACGAATCGTCAGATA
>JAUSPK010000177.1 GCA_030655735.1 Syntrophales bacterium
TCCCCCCCTTTTCACGGGCGATTGATTTCAGATCACCACCCAGATATTCCTGATGTTCCAGAGAGATATTGGTTATAATGGAAACCTCAGGAGAAACAAGATTGGTAGCGTCGAGCCTCCCCCCCATACCCACCTCAACAACCGCGATATCTACCTTGGATTGCGAAAAATACAGGAATGCCAGGGCGGTGGCATATTCAAAATAGGTAACATCTTCAATGGCTTTTCCCCGCACCTCATCTATGAGGCTGCAGAGCATCTCTTCTTCAATCATGCGCCCGTTTACCCGTATTCGTTCCCTGAAATCGCACAGGTGCGGGGAGGTGTAGAGCCCAACCTGCATCCCCTCCTTCGCTAATATGGAAGAGAGGAACGCAGCCGTCGATCCCTTGCCGTTGGTACCCCCTATCAGAACCGTTTTGTATTCATCCTGAGGATTGCCGAGACGGTCGAGAAGCCTGGAGATGGGTCCGATTCCGAACTGTATCCCTCTTCTTTTTAATCCTTCCAGGTACGCGAGAGAATTGTGCATGCATGCACTCCAAACAAAAAAGGGTCAGGGGTTGTATGACAAACCCCTGACCCCAAGAACTTTCCATTACACAGATCGGCCATAAAGGGTCACACCCGTGCCTGATCAAAAACATTCCGGGCAGAATTATTCAGGCACAACCTTGAACATCTCATCTCCGGGGCGAACACGGTCAGAGACCTTGATGCCGATATAATCACCAGCCGTCGCCTTCTCTATCTGTTTATTATCGATCTCCATTGAATTGATCGTGTCCTCGAAATCCGTGGTATGCCCGGCAAACTTGACCGTATCACCGGCCCGCAGCTCTCCTGCTGTGATCTTAACTGCCGCAACACTGGGTTTCGAAAAAAATTTCATCACCTCTCCAATCTTTTCTTCTCCCATAACTCATCCTCCCTGTAACCGCCCGAAAAACCGTATAACAACATTTCTGTCGGAAATAACTGGAGTAATTATAACCTCTCCCGCTGAAAAATCAAGCAATAAAAAAGGGCAGGGTATCCCCCTGCCCTCTCAGATTACCTTGTATCATGTTTACTTGGCGGCCTTTTTCCTCTTTGCAGCCTTTTTCTCCTCCGCCGGCATTAATTCTATAACAGAGAGAAGGGCGTTGTCGCCTTCCCGGGTCCCCACCTTGATTACCCGTGTATATCCCCCCATCCTTTCACTGTATCGGGGTGATAATTCCTCAAACACCTTCTTCGTAATCCGGTTGTCCCGTATAAAAGACATCGCCTGCCTCCTCGCATGGAGGGTCCCTCTCTTGCCCAAGGTTATCATCTTATCGGCAACGCCTCTCAACTCTTTGGCCTTCGCATCCGTTGTGGTGATCTTCTCATGTTCCAAAAGAGACGTTACCAGGTTCCTCATCATGGCCTTCCTGTGGCTCGACGTCCTGCCAAGTCTCCTTCCAGCTCTTCTGTGACGCATTGCGTAGTACCCCTTTACCTATTATTCTTCCGTATCCTTATGATCTCTGCTGGGAGGATGAAACTCCACCTTACTGCCGAGGCTCAGCCCCATCTCTTGAAGCATCTCCTTGATCTCATTCAGAGACTTCCTTCCAAAGTTTTTCGTTTTGAGCATCTCCGGTTCCGTCTTCTGAATAAGTTCTCCTATATACTGGATGCCCGCATTCTTCAGGCAATTGGCCGAGCGTACCGAAAGCTCCAGATCATCGACACCCTTGAGCAGGCTTTCGTTGACAAGGTTTTCTTCTCCCACTTCCTCCGGTTTCTCAATCTCCTCCGGTTCATCAAAATTGATAAACACGCTCACCTGTTCCTTCAAGATCTTCGCTGCGTAGGCGGCGGCCGCCTCGGGAAGGATGCTGCCGTCCGTCCAGATCTCCAGGACCAGCTTATCGTAATCCGTTATCTGGCCGACACGCGCGTTGGAAACCGTGTACGAGACCTTCTTGATGGGGGAGAATATGGCATCAATATTGATTGTACCCTCAGGTTGTTCGGGACCTAACTCTCTGCTGGCGGGGACATATCCTCTTCCCACACCGGCCACCAGCTCGGCCTTGAAGATAGCCTTATCCGAAAGGGTTGCCAGGTGGTGCTCGGGATTGAGAATCTCAACCGTCTCATCGGTAATAATATCTCCCGCTTTGACGATCCCTCCACCGGACGCGTCGATATGAAGTGTCCGGGGGCCATCTTCGTGCAGTTTCAGCCGAACCCCTTTCATGTTCAAGATGATATCGGAAACATCCTCCTTAACACCTGAGATACTGGAGAATTCATGAAGTACCCCATCAAATCTCACGGAGGTAATGGCTGCACCGTAGATGGAAGAAAGGAGAACTCTCCTCAGGGCATTACCCAGGGTAATGCCAAACCCCTTCTCCAGGGGCTGGCAGGTAAATTCACCATAAAACGATGTATGGTTCTTCTCGTCAACTTCTATTCGTTTCGGTCTTATAAGGCTGCGCCAGTTTCTCTCCATATTGTTAGTTCCTCATATAAAACTTTTACTTAGAGTAAAACTCAACCACCAACTGCTCCTGGATGGGCATGGTCAACTCTTCCC
Source organism: Syntrophales bacterium (assembly GCA_030655735.1). Lineage (GTDB taxonomy): Bacteria > Desulfobacterota > Syntrophia > Syntrophales > UBA2210 > UBA6078. The sequence goes on from JAUSPK010000177.1 coordinate 2,573, forward strand.
GAGCGGGCAGCGCCTTTACAATACCCGTGAAATTACCTTTATCCATCTCCAGCCACTCGGGTATGCCTCGCCTGGCAACGGTTTCTATGGCATCGAGTATGGTGGCAATCTTCCTGCTTTTTTCCTTTACCTGTATCGTGTCACCGGCCTTAACCAGATACGAAGGGATATTTACCTTCCTGCCATTCACAAGAAAATGGTTGTGCCGTACGAGCTGTCTCGCCTCGCCCCTGGAATTTGCGAAGCCCAGTCTATACACCATATTGTCCAGTCTTCTTTCCAGCAGAAGCAGCAGATTCGTACCGGTCACGCCCTTCTGTCGTTCAGCCTTTTCAAAACAGACCTTAAACGATTTTTCCATAAGGCCGAACGTCCTTTTGAGTTTCTGTTTTTCCCTCAACTGGGTGCCGTAATCGGATTGTTTCCGCCTGAACTTGACCTGTCCATGTTCCCCAGGCACATAACCCCTTCGTTCGAAGGCACACTTATCGCCATAGCACCTGTCCCCCTTCAGGAACAGCTTCGCACCCTCAGCCCGGCATAATCTGCATAAAGATCCTCTGTATCTCGCCAAAATACTCCTCCACTAATTATGTAATCCAATCAGGATAAGGCTATCGTCCCAAAGGACCTAGACCCTTCTCCTCTTAGGCGGACGGCAGCCGTTGTGGGGAATCGGCGTCACGTCCTTGATAAGACTTATGTTCAAACCCGCTGCCTGCAGCGCCCTGAGCGCCGATTCTCTTCCGGAACCGGGACCTTTCATATACACCTGCACGCTTCTCAGTCCATGCACCCTCGCCTTCTTAACGGCGTCCGTAGCGGTCATCTGTGCGGCGAAGGGGGTGCTTTTTCTCGAGCCTTTGAACCCCTGCCCTCCACCGGAAGACCAGGAAATAACATTGCCGCTCAGATCCGTAATCGTGACTATGGTGTTGTTGAAGGTCGACTGAATGTGAGCAATCCCGTCAGAGATATTCTTTTTTTCTTTTTTCTTTACATTTCTCTTTTTTGGTTGAGCCATCTTTCCTCCAGGTAGAGAGTGCGCCTCATGACGGACTCTTCTCGCATTACTTTCTCTTTCCGCCCACAGCCTTCCTCGGACCCTTTCTCGTTCGCGCGTTGGTACTGGTCCTCTGCCCCCTCACGGGGAGACCCTTTCTGTGTCTCAGGCCCCTGTACGTCCCTATATCCATGAGACGTTTTATAGACATGGTAACCTCTCTCCGGAGGTCACCCTCAACCTTGGAATCCTTATCTATAATGTCCCTTATCGCGGTTACCTGCTCATCAAGAAGGTTGTCTGTCCTGGTATCAAAATCAATTCCCGCCTCTTCAAGGATCTTGCGGGATTTGGACCTCCCTATGCCGTATATATACGTGAGGGCTATTTCCATTCTTTTGTTTTTGGGTAAATCGACCCCTGCTATTCGTGCCACCTGTGCAACCTCCCGCCGGTTATCCCTGGCGCTGTTTATGTTTAGGGTTTTCGCATATGACTCTTACAACGCCACGTCTCTTTACGATCTTACACTTAACACATATCTTCTTAACAGACGCTCTTACTTTCACCGCTCTCACACTCCGTTTCCATCTTATTTGGACCTATAGGTAATCCTGCCCCGGGTCAGGTCATAGGGCGACAACTCTACCGTTACCTTGTCCCCCGGCAGTATCTTGATAAAATGCATCCTCATCTTCCCCGAGATGTGGGCCAAAACGCGGTGGCCGTTCTCAAGCTCGACGCGAAACATCGCATTTGGCAATGGCTCCAGCACCGTCCCTTCAACAATTATAGCGTCTTCTTTAGCCATGTGCTCATCACCCCGCCAGGTGTCCGAGGGTACCGGTACCCTGGCTTATGTCCTGCTACTTAATATCACAGGCCCGTCTTCAGTGACGGCTATCGTATGTTCAAAGTGGGCCGACAGACTGCCATCGTCGGTTACCACTGTCCATCCGTCAGGCTTCACCCCTACCACGTAAGACCCCTCATTTACCATGGGTTCTATGGCTATCACCATACCGGCCCTAAGCTTGACCCCCCTGCCCTTCATCCCAAAATTCGGAACCGGCGGGTCCTCATGAAGGTCCTTCCCTATTCCGTGGCCGACATAATCCCTTACCACCGAGAATCCGGCCTTTTCTGCACAACTTTGTACCGCAAAGGATATATCGCCTAACCTGTTTCCCTCTCGTGCTTTTTCTATCCCTTTGTACAGGGCCTCTTCCGTCACCTGCATCAGCCTGGCGGCTGATGCTGAGATCCTGCCCACGGCGACGGTGATGGCGGAATCTCCATAATATCCATTATGATAAACCCCGTAATCGAGGCTTATGATGTCACCCTCTTCCAGGGGTCTGTCCGAAGGGAACCCGTGTACCACCTCCGAGTTGAGCGATGTACAGAGAGCAAAGGGAAACCCGCCGTACCCCTTGAAAGCAGGCCTGGCACCCCTCTTTTGTGTTATAACCTCGGCGTATTCATTCAACTCCGAGGTTGTGATCCCCGGTCTCA
>JAUSPK010000184.1 GCA_030655735.1 Syntrophales bacterium
GCTACGCTTGCGGGAATGACAAACTTTTTACGAAAGCATCAAGTTTCAGGTTTTCTGATCCCTGACTTCTGCCCCCCCACCCCCGACCCGGGGTAGCGTAGCCCCACTGTGGGCAACATGATGGTGGGGCACACAGACCCCACGCTACGCTTGCGGGAATGACAAACTTTTTACGAAAGCATCAAGTTTCAGGTTTTCTGATCCCTGACTTCTGCCCCCCGACCCCCGACCCATAGCTTATGGCTCGAACACTTTCAATCCGGGAACCGAACGAAAATGTTCATCCAGGGTAAAAAGAGAAACCTTGTGATGCAGGCATACCTGGGCGATTATGACATCCATTGGCGGAATGGTAATACCTTTTTTGCGCAGCGAGGCGTCTAAATCACCAGCGGCATCCCAGACAGTTTCGTCAAAGGGGAGACGGATTAAGGCGTTAAATAAAGGCATTATTCTGTTTCGCTCCGAAGGACGAAGGCCTCGTTTAATTTCGAATATGACCGGCCCGCAGGTAAGCACGCGGTCATCTTTCAGCAATTCTTGAGTAGTCGCGACGATATTGGATGTTATGCCCCGTAACGCATCGATCCAGACAGAAGTGTCCAACAAAACTGAGTCCGTGTTACCTGTCATTCCCGATCTCCTCCAGCCATTGAGCGCGCCTCATGTCCGCTTCATTACTTTCATTAATTGCCTTTTCATCGACATCGACTGTTCCAAGAAGACCTGCAAGTTTTTTCAATTTTGACCTTCGGATTTGTTCCTTAACCGCTAATGTCACCGCGCCGGTTTTGGTTTTTGCATGGGTAAAACTCAGCAATTCTCCGACCAGATTTTCATCCAGGGTAACCGTCGTTCTCATGATAACCTCCACCACAATATTTGTAGTACATTTTGTGATAATCCCTGCCACAAGTCAAGGAAAAACAGCAGGAAAATGGGGCCGCAGAGCTGCACTCCTGACAACCTCATTCACCACCGCAGTTGCTAGATAGAAAAGGGGGCTCCATCGCCCCTTTTTTTGGACCCTGATCCCCGACCCCCGATCCCTGCGGAAGGCATCCAGAAAGGTCAAAATTTGACCATTTCCCTGGTTGCGCAAGTTGACAGATGAAAGGTTTTTGCGGTTATCCTGTTAACATAAGAAAATTGGTAGCCGGAATTACAAAACAGTTTCCGGGAAATGTTTCAACTTTTCCGGCATTATGGACAATCTGGTAGAATGGAATGTTGAGCTTTTCTCCATAAAATCTTCCTGCTTTACTAATGTCAGTATCGCGTTCCTTTGTCTCAAACAGACAGACAGGGTGATTGTCTTTTACCAGGACAAAATCAACTTCCCGCTTCTCCCTGTCACGGAGATATCGGATTTCAAAATTCCCCAGGCCGGTTTCTGTCATTCTTGTCGCCATACGTATAAGACTGACGGCCATAAGGTTTTCAAAAATAACTCCAGGTTCAGATAGCATTGACCAATCAAAGAAATAGAGTTTCTCCTCCTTTTTTATTGCCCGTGCTATTTTTTTATGCCAGGGGCGCAGTGTAAAAACAAGATAAAGACCTTGTAATATATCTATCCAGTTCTTTATCGTATCGTATTTTTTTCTCAAGTCTTCACTCAATGATGGGATGCTAAGCTGAGATCCGACTTTTGCAGGAAGGATTTCCACGAGCGTCTCAAGGCCTTTAATGTCTGCAATTCGTGAAAGATCACGCACGTCTTCTTTCGTCAGCAGGTTCCTGTAATTATTCTGCCACCTTCGATGAAACTTTTCTGTGCCCCTGAGAAACGGCTCCGGGAAGCCCCCGAATTTCAAGAGGCTTTCAAGCGCTTCATCCGCTTCCTGCATCTTAGCTTCCCTCGCGCATCCTGCCAAAAGGTTGCCGTCAGCAAAAATTTCGTCATCATTCACAATATGAGAAAAATCAGCCGTGACCTCTGGAATTCCCAGCGGAAAAAGCTGATAGGAAAAGTATCGCCCAATCAATGAGTCTCCGGACTTTTGAAAATAGCCGAGCCTGGCGGACCCTGTAACAAGAAGCCGCATTCTTTCCCGATTAATATCATAAAAACCTTTAAGAATACTTCTCCATTCCGTATGCTTATGAATCTCATCGAACACGAAAGGAACAGGATTGTTTTTGAATTTTTCATCGATAATATTCCGAAAATAGAGCGGATTCTTCTTGTACTCTACCATTATTGATGGGTCATCCCAGTTGAAGTATGTATCTTCCGAGCCGGCAGATCCAAGCCATTTCTGAGCGAAAGTAGTTTTTCCAACCTGCCTGGGACCAGTCAGAAAGATCATCTTCCCCGCTGTCATTTCAGGATCAAATATATAGTTACCAATTAATCGTTCCATGGGCTTATTATCCATATTGCTGGAATATTGTCAAGACCATTTTCCATAGTTATGGACTATTGTCGATAAAAGGGGGCAGGGAGTTGTACACTCGTGACAAGAACGGTATTTACAAACGCAGTCGCTTTACATAAAAAGGGGGCGTTATCGCCCCCTTTTTCTCATACCAAGGGGCTATCTATAACAGCTATTGGCTTTTTCAGCGCCCCCCTCCCCGCCTCAAGCCCCAGGGCGAAGGCCGTCTTGTTTACCTCCAGGGCCTTTGCCGGTACATGGGGCTGTATCGCCTCCAGCGCCGCCTCCTCGGAGACCATACCGGTCATGCCGATGATCACCCCCAGGGAGACGATATTGGCGGTGATTGGTTTACGGACCTTGTCATGGGCGATATCGGTGATCGGGACGGCGTAGACCCTGTCCGGCAGAGCTCCGTGATCGGCCTCGCCGTTAATGATCAGTATGCCGTCCTGTGCAAGGTCGGGCAGGTACGTTCGATAGTCCCTGCTGGACATAATGAGCATCACATTGGGGGAGTCGATTTTTGGATAGAGGATGCTGTCATCCGATACGATGACGTAGGATGTGCTGTGACCTCCTCTGACCTCCGGACCGTAGTTTTGGGACTGGACCACATTTCTCCCCTCATGTACTGCCGCTTCGGCCAGTATAATGCTGACCGTCACCATCCCCTGGCCGCCCGTTCCGATCAGGCGCACTTCCCATCGTTTTTTACCCACGGCCTGTGTCTCCTCTCTGAACCCTTTCGATTAACCGGTCGTACTCTTCCACGTATTCGGGGATATCTGCCTTGTGGAGCTCTCCGATAATAAACCTGTCCGCGAGTTCATCGGCGGTCATCTTTTCAGCTTTAGCCATTCTGACGGCATGGTCCTTCTGCCACAGCAGCATATCGACAGGGGTTTCGAGCTCGTTTCTCCGTCCAAAGTTGACGGGGCAGTGCGTTATGATCTCGATAACGGAAAACCCCTTATGCTCGGCCCCCGCGACGATCAGATCCGTGAGCATCTTTGCGTGATAACTCGTTCCACGGGCCACGTAGGAGGCCCCCGCCCCGATGCAGAGCTTCGCGATGTCGAAGTGGGGGTCCGTCGTTCCGTAAGGGGCCGTGGTGGCATACTTGTCCCTGGGGGTTGTGGGGGAGTACTGTCCCCCCGTCATGCCGTAGATGTTATTGTTGAAGATGATGGCGGTTATGTCGATATTACGGCGACATGAATGAATAAGGTGATTGCCGCCGATCGCGGTGGCATCACCGTCCCCCATGAAGACAAAGACCTTGAGCCGCGGTTTGGCCATCTTGACCCCCGTAGCGAAGGCCAGGGCACGTCCGTGGGTGGTGTGCAGTGTGTTGAAGTCCAGATAACCCGTTATACGTCCCGAACAGCCGATACCCGATACGGCCGCAACATCGTCCTTGTCGTATCCCAGTCTGTCGATGGCGCGGATGAAGGAACCCATGATCGTTCCATCCCCGCAGCCGGGACACCAGATGTGGGGAAGCTTGTTCATGCGCAGATATTTTTTGTGGGTGGCGTCCATGTTATAGTATCTCCTTGATGAGATCACTGATCTCGTGCGGCGTAATGAGCTCGCCGTCGATCTTGTTGAGGGGATAGATGGGGGCCTCCCCGGCGACCGCCCGTTCCACCTCGCGAACCATCTGCCCAAGGTTCATTTCCGGTACGATGACGGCTTTCTTCCCGGATGCTGCTTTCCGAATCTCTTTATCGGGAAAGGGCCAGAGAGTTACGGGCCTGAGAAGTCCTACCCGCTTGCCGGCCTTTTTCATGCTTCTGACCACCTCCTCGGCCGCCCGAGCGACACTCCCGAAGGCGATAATCAGGATATCGGCGTCATCGACGTCGACATACTTCACCTTGACGATCTCGTCCCGATAGCGGTCGAGCTTACCGTTCATCCGTCTCATCACCTGGTTTATCGTCTCGGGATCGTTGGTCGGAAATCCCGTTTTATCGTGTATGAGCCCGGTGATGTGGTAGCGGTATCCGTCGCCGAAACCGGCGAAGGGCGGGATCAGGTCATCGGTATCTTCAAAGGGGAGGTAGGGGACACCGGGGGCCGGTCCCTTTCGATCGACGACCGTGACGACATCCTCTTCCTTAAACTCCACCCGCTCCCTCAGGTGCCCGAGGATTTCATCCATGAGGATGATAACCGGTATGCGGTATCTCTCCGACATATTGACGGCGCGTCCCGTTTCGCGATAGGCCTCCCGTGCCGTGTAGGGCGCAATCACAATGATCGCATGATCGCCATGGGTCCCCCAGCGGGCCTGCATGAAATCCCCCTGGGAAGATTTGGTGGGCAGCCCCGTACTGGGGCCGTACCTCATGACGTCTATGATGACACAGGGTATTTCCGCCTCGGCGGCAAAGCCGATATTCTCCTGTTTCAGGGAGAAGCCCGGTCCGCTTGTGGCCGTGATCGCCTTGACTCCGGTACAGGAGGCGCCGATAACCGCTCCCATGCTGGCGATTTCATCCTCCATCTGCATGAATTTTCCGCCCAGCTTCGGAAGCTCCCGGGCAAAGATGTTCGCAATCTCCGTCGAAGGGGTGATCGGGTATCCCGCAAAGAAGCGGACCCCCGCCGCCAGGGCCCCGAACACACAGGCCTCATTCCCTTGGAGTAGTTTCGCATTAGCCATGGGCAATCTCCTCGACGTCAATACAATAGTCGGGACACAGCAGTTCGCACTGTCTGCATCCGGTACATTTCTCCGGGTAGGTAACAACCGCCTTGTCATCATGATCCGTCGTAAAGACCGAGACCGGACAGAAGGCAACACAGATGCCGCATGATTTGCAGATCTTCCTGTCTACCGTTATTCCAAAATTCTTCTTGGCCATAGAATCCTTTCCTCCACATCGGACGGCCGCATAATCCCCTGTCGGTCGGTCGTCACGCTGGTGTGGTCTCCGGAAGAGTGGGGGCTGTTCCCCTTCGTGATTCGGCGGCGTACTGGATTTCGGGCCGCCAAGACCTCGTATGTACGAACCTTGTCTGCGATGGTGCACGTTGGTTCGAATGGTATCGCTCCCTCTCATGCGGCCACGGGAGGGGGCGCCGTACTGTTTAAAGGCAGAGCCGCAAACAACATGATCCCGATGATTGCGTATACTGTCACGGTTTAGCCTGCCAGCTTCTCAGGCAGCCTTTGGCGCCCATAACCGGTTACCCCGGGATTCGGAATGTCATGCAAGCCTTCGGGTTCTTTCCCGTTTTTTTGCAGCCCGAAGTCCGGTTCCAGCAAGGGACAGTGAAGGAATAGCGACAAGAGCTCATCATTCCGTGCGGCTCAGTGCTTCTGAAATCAAGGTTCAGAAGCCGTTCTACCTACTATATTGTGTGGCCTTGGTCAATCAAAAATTCAAATACGGCTGTATACACGATTATTTTCCTACTATATTGTGCGACCTTGGCCCAATAAAACCCCGCTTCGAGGTTTGTAAGGGGTTTTTATCCTACTATATGGTGTGACCCTGGTCAAACAAAACGTCATATTCAGGCGTATGGGCGATTCGATGTGTCCCCTCTCTTGCAGGCCCGGAGGGATATAAATTGTTTTGCATCTTTGGGGAACTTGATATAAGGACACGACACGTTATCGGAAGATATGCCTAATGAGGCTTACAATAACCATAGAAGGAGAATTTTCATGAAGCTACAGGATCTGTTCAATCTCGACGGAAAGGTTGCCATTGTCACCGGCGGGGGCCGTGGTATCGGGAGATTTATTGCCACCGGTCTCGCTGAGGCGGGTGCCGATATAGTCATTACCTCGAGAAAGATGAAGAACCTCGAGACCGCGGCCGAGGAAATTTCAAAGGAGTATGGTGTTACCGTGCTTCCCATCGCCTGCGATGTGGGGAGCGAAGAAGCCATTGACGAGATGTTGAAGGCGGTGAAGGAGAGATTTTCCCGTATCG
>JAUSPK010000186.1 GCA_030655735.1 Syntrophales bacterium
GACAGCGCAGATGTTCCGGTGCTTACCGGGTTCTATAGGAACGGCGACCTGCAAAGTGACCTGTTGAAAAGGACCTTTGAATTCCTGGACTATCTTTCCAAAAGCGACCATTTCCCTCGGATCTGGAATGTATCGGAGATCTATGTGGATGACGTGCATGACTTTTCTGTTGTTACGGACAACCATATGTTTTTGAATCTCGGTTTCGAAGATTACGAGAAGAAATTGAAGCGACTGAAGAAGGTTATGGCAGACTTGGAGCGAAGAGGCTTGGACAAAAGGTATCTGAGTATCGACCTCGTAGATTCCAGTAGGGTCGTTGTTCAGCAGGGGAATGCCTTCAGTCCGAAGAACCTGACAGGAGACCGCAAGACGAAGATATGACAGTTTTGGAAAGGACAGTTTTCCTTCTCCGGAATCTCTGTATTTGCTCCGAAACGGCTTCGAATGTGCCGGGATCTGTAGACAGGAAGGGTAGATAGATGGCAAAGAGAGAAAATATCGTCGTGGGGCTGGATGTGGGGACGACGAAAACGTGTGTCATCGTTGGGGAGCTTACAAATGCCGGGATAGATATCATCGGGATCGGTACGCACCCTTCAAGCGGACTTCAGAAGGGTGTCGTGGTCAATATCGATAGCACGGTGGATTCGATAAGGAGGGCCGTGGAAGAGGCCGAATTGATGTCGGAATGTGAGATACGGTCCGTTTCTACAGGCATTGCAGGGAGTCACATCAAGGGATTGAACAGTTATGGCATCGTGGCCGTCAAGGGCGGTGAAGTTGATGAATATGATGTCAAGAGGGCGTTGGAGGCGGCCAAGGCGATCGCGATACCCCTGGACAGGAAAGTGATTCACATACTGCCTCAGTATTATAACGTTGATGATCAGGATGGGGTAAGGAATCCCATAGGGATGTCGGGTGTCAGACTTGAGGCCAAGGTTCATGTTGTCACCGGCTCCGTCACATCCGTACAAAACATAATAAAGTCCGTTAACCGGGTGGGCCTGGACGTCAACGACATTATTCTGGAGCCGCTGGCCTCCAGCGAAGCGATCCTCAGTCAGGATGAAAAGGATCTGGGGGTTGCACTGATCGATATCGGCGGCGGTACCACTGACATTGCGGTGTTTGCCGAGGGAAGCATTCAGCATACCGCTGTCCTGCCTCTGGGGGGCAATTATGTTACCAACGACATATCCGTGGGCCTGCGCACCCCCGTACTGGAAGCTGAGAAGATAAAGATTAAATATGGGTGCACCTATACCCCCCTGATACCCCAGAATGAAATCATCGAGGTTCCCAGCGTGGGTGGTAGGAGTCCGCGAAATGTTTCACGGCAGGTACTGGGCGAGATCATCGAGCCGCGCATAGAGGAGATCCTCAGTCTTGCGCACAGGGAGATTGTCAAATCGGGTTATGATGATCTGCTGGCCGCCGGCGTTGTCCTGACCGGGGGGACGGCGATTCTTGAGGGGATAACGGAACTGGCGGAGCAGGTATTCAATATGCCGGTAAGAAAGGGGTATCCGGTGGGTGTCGGAGGTATTACCGATATCATCAACAGTCCGATGTATGCGACGGGAGTGGGGCTGGTTGTTTATGGAAGCAAAGATCGGGCTGATTATGCCGTAAAGAAGAGTGAAAAGAATATAATGAGTAAACTAAGAAAGACTGTCGAGAGATGGTTAAACGATTTTTTCTGAGAGGGAGGGTCTGGCTATGTTTGAACTGGTAAAGGGCGGCGCTAAAAGCAATACCGCCAAGATCAAGGTTATAGGTGTCGGGGGCGGCGGGGGGAATGCCGTCAACATGATGATAGCCTATAATCTCAGTGGCGTGGATTTTATTGTTGCCAACACGGATTCTCAGGCCATGGTGTCGTCAAAGGCCCCGATAAAGATACAAATGGGGGCCGAGGCCACCAAGGGTCTTGGTGCCGGATCGGATCCCGAAGTAGGGAAGAAGGCAGCCATTGAATCCCAGGACAGGTTGAGAGAGGTCCTTGATGGGGCGGATATGGTTTTTGTGACGGCGGGTCTCGGTGGAGGTACCGGGACGGGCGGTGCGCCGATTGTGGCTGAGATTGCGAAAGAACTGGGCGCCCTTACGGTCGCTGTCGTTACGAAACCGTTTCAGTTCGAGGGGAAAAAGCGATGGCGGCAGGCGGAAGAGGGCCTGGCCGAATTGAAGAAGGTGGTTGACACGCTCATTGTGATCCCAAATCAGAGGCTTCTCAGCATCAGCGGAAGAAACATGTCTCTGCCCGATGCCTTCAAGAAGGCCGACGATATCCTCTACAACGGGGTGAAGGGAATCTCAGATCTTATCATGGTCCCGGGTCTGATCAACCTTGATTTTGCTGATGTGAAGAATGTCATGTCCGAGATGGGGTTGGCCCTGATGGGTACCGGTGTGGCCAGTGGCGATAACAGGGCAGTTGAGGCCGCGCAGAAGGCGATCTCCTCTCCGCTCCTGGAAGATAACTCGATCCAGGGGGCCAGGGGTGTGCTCCTCAACATAACGGGCGGGCCTGAGATGACACTTTTTGAGGTCAATGAGGCGTCATCTCTGGTGCAGGCTGAGGCCCACGAAGACGCGAACATCATATTCGGAACGGTTGTCGATGAGACTATGGGAGATGAGATACGTATTACCGTCATTGCCACAGGGTTTGATCCGAAAGACAGGGGTTATGAGAGGCCTTCTGAGCTTTCCACCAGCATACCGAATGTTGGGAGGAAAAGGGAAAATTTTGAAAAGCCGACTTTTATACGGAACAGGAATGAGAAGACGGGGGAAAAACCTGTCGTTATCCGATTGGGAATGATAAATGAGGATGAGGATATGGATTTTGAGACACCTACCTTCCTGAGAAAGCAGGCTGATTAGACGGGGGGAAACGGGTATCAGCACAAGGCCGTACCCGCAAAAAATGATTTTTTCACAAAAAGGAGCGCCAGCTGGTTTTTAGATTCGCTCTTTTGTGGCACAGTGAGTGAGGGCAAGCCCCTCCGTGACGCAAAGATATCCGGGTGAAATCATGTTGCCTTCGGGCAGGTGGGGTAATACGTAAATTCTGATACCGGGCTATCATGTCCGATCCCGATGGGTTACTGCAACGCGTTACATTCCTTTTTCTCTCTTAAGGAACCTGGTGCAATATCGCCACCCCCTCTTTAACAGAAGGCGGGAATAACGGACCCCCTCAGGACCTGCCAGCAGCACCCCCAATCCCAGCATTCCCCATGTCAGGGCGTAGAGCACAAACCCGAGATAGGTAAAGAAGATGTCGTTTTTGCTTGTAGCGATGGCGTTACATGCCGCCATAGCTGCCCAGCCAATGGGCTGATTGGTTGTCAGGAGGATGATCCCTATATAGAATCTGAGGCTGAACTTAATGTTGGTTGTATCGTTTGTATCCTGCACAGGCGTCTCTGATTTATTTACGATGTAAGGTGATTGTGTTCCAATTACACGTCGAAAGATTCCCTCTCCTTCGGTGCGATACAGATGGTGGAGGACCCTCTTTCCTCCAGCATGGTTCGCGCAACCTCTAGTTTGTTATCTATGTCATCGTCCGTCTGGTCAAGGTCATGGTGAAACAGGTACAGTTTTTTTACCCCGGCCCGGTCAGCCAGATCGACCACCTGCCCCACCGATGAATGTCCCCATCCGATTTTTTCCTCATATTCCTCGTCCATGTAGGTGCAGTCGGTTATCAATACATCGGTATCCGCGATAAATCCTTCCAGCTTTCTGATGTAGCTCTCATCGTACAAACTGCTGGACCGCGGGTACAACTCATTATCCGTGACATAACAGAAGGATTTGCCTTTATAATCCAGACGGTATCCCAGGCACTGGCCGGGGTGATTCAGGAACATGGTCTGTATCGTGATCGCGTCTATAGCAAATTGTTCTTCCCCCAGATCGCGGAAGGAGACCTTCGCACCGAATTCCTGTATATTGATGGGAAAATATAC
>JAUSPK010000188.1 GCA_030655735.1 Syntrophales bacterium
TCGAAGGCGCCACGAGCCATGCCGACGGAGATCATCCCCGCGCCGAGCCGGTTGTAGGCAACGGTCGTCTGAAGTATCCGCTGCCCGTCACCGATACCGCCCAGTAAATTATCTTTTGGAACACGGACGTTGTCAAAAACCACTTCTCTGTTCTGATCCTCCGGCATGCCCATCTTCCGTTCGATCTTTCCAAAGGAGAGACCCGGCGTTCCGTCCTCAACCACGAAGATGCAGGACCCATTTTCCTCCTCCTTGGGGTCCGTCGTGGCGATGACCACGTAGTGGGAGGCGATCCCGGCGTTGCTCGGCCATATCTTGACACCGTTGATGACATAGTGGCCGGCATCTTCGGTGACGATCGTCTTGACCGTTCGAAGACGCATCCGGGGATCTTCGATATCCGCCCCCGATGCCGGTTCGGTCATGCAGATACAGCCGAGATTAGGCTCTTTGCGGGATGCGAGGGGTCTGAGGAACCGCTCTCGCTGTTCTTCGTTCGCCGCGATTACAATAGGGGTCTGGGCAAACCAGGTATCACCGATCACACAGGCAACGCCTCCATTTACGGCTGCCAGTTCTTCAAGGACGGCCATGACGGTCATGCCATCGGCACCGGAACCGCCGTATTCAACAGCGATGGGCAGGCCCATAAATCCGAGGCTGGCAGCCTTTTTGAGTACCTGTGACATGTAGATGTGTGTATCCCAGTCGTCGTCAAATTTGTCATTCAGCGGTCTGATATCCGTCTCGGCAAATTTTTTTGCAAGTTCCAGGTATTGTTTTCTTTCTTCCGAAAGCTCAAAGGCATACATGCAACTCCTCCTTTGTAAGGTTTATGAAGAAATCCGGACAGGGAAAGTCCTACAGTTGAATCGAACTGACCGTAACACAGCCGACAATCCTGTTGCAAGTGGGGATTCCGCTCGCAGGTGCCGGGCCAATTGCCTTTGGAAGCAGGGGCAGTCCCCACAATGAAGATCGAGGATGCTTTCGTATATTGCAATGGAAGGGTTTTTGAGATACAAAAATCCCCGATGGGCACAAAACGAAGGTCATGCAGCGCTTTCTGCCGTTTCGGTTTATATGTGAATCCACGGTAATAAACGGAGGGAAAAGCGGCCGGGACTATGCGGCTGACAGTATGATCCGCCCAACATCTGCCCCGGTGCGGGGATCGTGTGCCGTCTTACGCTGTAACGGAAAGGAATACGGAGATGAGCTGGTGGGGAAAATTTATAGGGGGCTCGGTGGGATTTTTCTTCGGTGGTCCCCTGGGTGCAATCCTGGGTACCGCCGTGGGGCATGGTTTTGACAAGGCCAAGACAGTCGGCAATGGCGGCGGTCATTTCGGATATGGAGATAATGAACGGGTACAGATGGCCTTCTTTACGGCAACCTTCTCCGTGATGGGCCATCTCGCAAAGGCGGACGGGAGAGTCTCCGATGAGGAAATAGCCGCGGTGCGTAAGATTATGGCGCATATGCAGCTCACCGGAGAGCAGCAGCAGACGGCCATCAATCTGTTCGATGAGGGCAAGCGTCCCGATTTTCCGCTTGACGATATCCTGGAGCAGTTCAGACGGGAGTGCCACAGAAGGAGCACTCTCACACGGATGTTCCTTGAAATCCTCCTGGGAACGGCCATGGCCGACGGGGAAATTCATGATTCGGAACTCCGTATGCTCTATTATGTCTGTGAACGTGTGGGATACCCCAGGGCACAATTCGAGCGTATCGTAAGAATGATGCAGGCCGGACAAAAGGCAGGGGGTTCTACGGGGTTCGGCCAGGCGTATGGGGGGGCGGGGGATAACACCCGCCTTAAGGACGCCTATGGTGTATTGGGGCTTCCGGAAGAGGCCCCCGACGATGACGTCAAAAAAGCATACCGCAGCCTCATGACGCAGTATCACCCAGACAAACTCGTTTCCAAAGGTCTTCCTGATGAGATGATGCAATTTGCCACTGAAAAAACCAGGGATATCAAGGCGGCCTACGAGCTCATACGCGAATCCCGGAGGCTTCATTGACGCAAAGATTGATGCACTCGTAAAAAGTCAAATTTAGATGGCAAAGTAAAAAGCTTCAAATTCAAGGCGCACAAATCCTGAGGAATGAGCTCGTACTTACCGTACGCCGCAATGACGAAGGATGCAGCGCATCGCAGAAGTTGGACTTTTTACAAAGCCATCAAGAGTGGAGGGGGGTTATGTGATGAATTGTTCACAGCTCCTGAAAGAGGCAGAGAGCAGGTTTGATACGGGGGGATTATCCACGCCCGGGCTGGACGCACAGGTCCTCCTTGCATATTGTATCGGCAGGGATCGTCAGTCTCTCTATGCGCATCCGGAGAAGGAGCTTTCTTACGCGGAGGTGACACTGTTCCGTTCCATGGTCGCCAGGAGGATAAAGGGAGAGCCGGTTGCCTATATCACCGGGGGGAAGGAATTCTGGTCGCTCACCTTTGAGGTGACCCCGGATGTCCTGATACCGAGACCCGACACGGAGATCCTGGTTGAAGAGGTGCTGAAACTCTTCGGACGGGATGATGAGGTACGAATGCTGGAGATCGGGACGGGGAGCGGGGCGATCAGCGTCGCACTCGCCTCTGAACTGGAACAGGTCTCCATCACGGCCACGGATTGCTCCCCGGAGGCCCTCGCGGTTGCCGCCAGAAACGCCCTGAACAATAACGTGGGGGAGAGGATTTCATTCCTGTGCGGGGACCTGTTCGAGCCTGCCGAGGGGACATATGATATCATCGTTTCAAACCCCCCCTACATCTCCGAGGGAGAATTCAACCTGCTTGCCCCGGAGGTAAGGGAGTACGAACCCCGCCGGGCCCTTGTCGCCGGCCCGGATGGCACGGAATTCCACCGGAGACTCGTACGGGGCGCACGGCCATTCCTGATCGATGGTGGGTGGCTTGCCGTGGAACTGGGGGAGGGACAGAGGGATGCCCTCGAGAAAATACTGCAAGAGAGCGGTTACTGTGATATTGTCTTTCACCGCGATTATGCCGGGATAGAGAGAGTCGTTCTGGCGAAGATGAGGAGATGATCAGGTGGATAAAATTGTCATACAGGGCGGCAGACGGTTGCACGGTGACGTCCGCATCAGCGGCGCCAAGAACGCGGCACTTCCCGTTCTCGTCTCCTCACTCCTGACCGATGGGTGGAATACCTTTCATAACGTCCCCGATCTTGCCGATGTCAGAACGATCAAGAGACTCCTGGCCGGTTTCGGGGCCGAGGTCGACGGCTGTG
>JAUSPK010000198.1 GCA_030655735.1 Syntrophales bacterium
CTCCTGACGAAAGATCGTTTGCTCATCATTGTGAGAAGACGGATCGCACCCGTCCTCTTTAACTCTCTGAAGTTGGCGCCCTCCCGTATATATTTTAATGCCAATGCCTTATCCAATACCCTGCTCCCCGATATAATATCAATTCCGTGTTGAAAAAACACTTCTGAAAAAGGGGTTGTGGGGCCGAGGAGCATCTTGATGCTTCCTTCAGGGCAAAGTTTGAGGAGGCCATTCAGCGTATGGTTTATGAGCGTTGTACTCGACATGGCTATAATGTCTGAGATGGGGAGATATTGTTCTGCATCGCCCTCCGGACAATCCCCCGGCCTTTGCCACTTTTCTATTACCCAAAGCCTCTTTGACACTTTTCGAAGATCATCTACGAAAGGGAAGTGTCCCACAACAGACACATTCTTGTTTTTCTCATGCTCGATGAGGAACTCCGAGGCATTCATTTCGACGCATCGCGAATAATCTGGCTCAATGAGGGAATTGATAGCGGCAAGGCCAACAGATGCCCTGGCAATGTCGGGCATAAGAGCATAGTGGGCAAGTTCCAGGGCGGTCATGTCCGTGTATGATCTTTCGGGAAACATTCCTCCATCTTCACCGGAAGCGCAATCTCTTATCATAGTGGACGATAAACCACAGAATCTGCTTATAACTGCTGTCCAATAGATGCCCTTCGTCACTTCTTCAACGGGGGCGTCATCTGTAATACTATTAATTATGTCCCTTATTATTTCCATATATGGATTTCCCTTTTTTGCCTCGCCACGGTCGTTATCAAGCGCCGGGAACCGCCGAACCCGAGGGTTCGTGGCCCCGGGTACTTGATAAAAGGGTTCATGCCGGTACCGTGGTCACAACCCCTTACTTTTTTGTCTCCAGTTCTTCAATCCTTTTGCGTAAAGTCCCCAGGGTCTCCTCAAAGTACCCCGCCTGATCCTTCAGTGCACCCAATTCCTGCTCCCTGTTCATGGCCGATGCTGTGGGAGCGCCATAGGGCATACCAGATGCAAAAGGGTTACCCCACGCGGGCCAGTCGCCAGCCCCTCTTTGCCAGCCGGTAAGACCGGTGGCGTAAAACTGGTTCCTGAAACCGCGTCCACCGCCACGACCCCAACCACAGAATCCTCTTCCATAACCGGGATTCACAAAACCCGGTGCACCATTCCCCGCGCAGTAACCTGCTGCGCGTCCAGTCATAGGGCCCATTCCTGCAGGACCTGTTCCGTCTCCTCTTGGCATAACACATACCTCCTTTTATTTATATCGGTCAATAGCGTACCGCTGCTTGGATCTCTTCCGCGGCGGCGCTGAAAACGATAATGCTGATGTTTTTCGCAACAATCTGGCATGCAAAAACGGCCGTCTGTCAATCTGCCACGCCTCCCGCCCTGGGCCCAGTATCCTCATACATGGCAAGCGCTTCTTTCAGGCTTGCAGGCTTCAGGTAATGAAAATCGTTGATCATAATCCTCTCCTTTCTATTGATTCTATTTCTTTAATCACTAATCTGACGGTCAACGGTCGAGCTCAGCTTTGCTTGAGGGCCGCGAATTCCTTCTCGATACCGTACTCTTCGACGTTTCGTATACACTGGGCACCGACATCTATCTTTTCGGGCATCCCGAAGCTCTTGCCGGGTTCATCTGGGGTCTCTGCTTTTTTCAATTCCCGAATTCTCTCGGGATCGAAAGAGCTGCCCCTGTACGCAGCAGAATAACAAAGGTAATAGTGCCGACCCCGATAGACCGCACACTCTTTACAGGCCGTTCCGGAAAATGGACATACTATTTTATGCTTGGCCATACTGACACCTCCCTGTGGAAAAGTTTGCGCGAACTCTGGAGCACCAAATTTCGCATAGTAACCTGCTGCGCGTCCAGTCTTAGGGCCCATCCCTGCAGGACCCATTCTACCTCCTCTTGGCATAATCGTACCTCCTTTTATTGTTGTTTTCACCCGTGATGCACTTAGCGCTTTCCGTGACGACTACGAAAACGACGCCTACGTTGTTCACCATAACATCCGGGCATGAAGAAGCGGCCACCCGTCAATTGTCCGCAAAGGAAAGCCGATACAACGGTATCCAGATCACCGCACATGAATCCTGCAACCCGGACGCCCGCAACGATAAGGGCCATCTCCAGGGTACGTGAAACTGCTCCACAGATAAGCACATCCGCGTCAAGCCCTGAAACTTCTCTTGCACGATTGAAAGGATCACGGCTTGTCAGGATTCTGTTTTCCCGCTTCACTTCCTTACCGTCTTCAATATCGATAAGACAGAGCCTGTCAGAAACATCGAAAACGGGTGATATGCGGTCTTGCCAATATGCAATCGCTATCTTCATGTTATCTAAAAGATGCAAGCTCCATGCCAGCTCTTTATTAGTTGGAATAACTATCAATAACAATATGTTGGAGATATGTCAGAAACTTGCCCTTGACAATATAATTGTATAATGCAATGTTATATCATTATAATAATTGCAATTAGCACGATTAAGGAAATACAGAATGCATAGCAAATCAATAAATACAGAGAATGAAGCAAGACAAAATGAACGGGATGTCATTCTTGATTCGATTAATGAGGGAGTCTTTACGATCGGAACAGACTGGCGCATAACCTCTTTCAACCGGGCAGCCGAAGTAATAACCGGCATAACGCGAAACGAGGCCATAGGACGACATTGTTCGGATGTATTCCATGCAAATATCTGTGAAAATAAATGTGCCCTGAGGCAAACATTCGAAACCGGCAAGCCGGTTGTCAACAGGACGGCATTTATTGTCAACAACCGGGGCGATAGAGTACCTATCCGCATTTCAACAGCTATTGTTAGAGATAATGCGGGGAATATTATCGGCGGTGTAGAAACCTTCCAGGACTTAAGTCAAGTGGAGCGATTACAGAAAGAACTGCAAAGTCGCCACACCTTTGAAGATATCGTCGGGAGAAGCCCTGCAATGATGCGCCTATTTGATATTCTTCCCCGGATTGCCGAAAGTAACAGTACAGTGCTCATTGAAGGTCCGAGCGGTACGGGGAAGGAACTCGTCGCCCGGGCCATACATAATCTTTCATCACGGAGAAAAAAACGCCTTGTAGCGGTGAATTGCGCAGCATTGCCAGACACCCTTCTCGAAAGTGAATTCTTCGGTCATAAGGCAGGGGCCTTTACAGACGCCAAGCGGGACAAGGCGGGCCGTTTTGCCCTGGCTGACGGGGGAACGATATTCCTTGACGAGATCGGTGATATTTCGCCGGCACTTCAGGTGCGTCTGCTTCGGGTACTTCAGGAACGCACAATAGAGCCTTTGGGAGCCATCGAACCCGTAAAAGTGGATGTCCGTGTGGTGTGCGCTACCAATAGAATCCTTGCAAAGCTCGTTGAAGAAGGAAGATTCCGGGAG
>JAUSPK010000199.1 GCA_030655735.1 Syntrophales bacterium
GAACCCTTGCCATCCTCGATGAGGATTTTCCTGCGTTTGAAGTCAATGACGTTCAGTGTAAGATACGAGACCTCCTCTACCCGCAGACCACATCTGAGCATCAGCATGAACATGGCCAGGTCCCGTGGCCCCTTTACAACATGAAAGAACATCTCCACCTGTTCGTCCCGTAAGTGCCTGGGGAGGGGCTTGGACATTCGCAGGACATGACTCTTTCGAATGGGATTGATGATGTCTCTATGCTCCTCTTCACGAAGATAATGATAAAACTGACGGATGCTGTTCACATGACAGTTGATGGTCTTGGGCTTCAGTCGTTTTGCCATGAGATAATCGATGTAGCGCGAGATCGTTGCGTGCGTCACGTCTTCTGCCGGCACATCCAGCCATAGTATGAAGTGTCTGAGCGCATTCAGATAGCTCTTAACGGTATTGGGTGCACAGTTTCTCCTCTTCAAAAATCGTCGCCAGTTCACTATCGTGTCGGTCATCATCGCTGTTCCCCCCTTCTATCCTGGACATGGCTCTAAAATACTCCGCCTCACGTGTCTTGTCGGTAAGCCGGGCATATCGCCGCGTCTCCTCTATGCATCGATGCCCCAGTAATACTTGAAGACATTCCAGGCGCATGCCGGCATTGAGAAGCTCCGTGGCAAAGGTATGCCGCAGGGTATGCACCGTATATCCTTTGTTCGAAAGACCGGCTTTCACAAAACACTTTACAACCCTTGACCGGGCCGTGCTGTAGCATATCCTGCCTCTCGCCCGGCCGTACATGAGGTACTCTTTCCACGGATCCCTCTCTTTCAACCAGATATTCAATGCACTGATCGCATCGTCACTGAGATATACCACTCTCCCCATACGGTTCTTTTCCGCTTCATAAATCTCTATCCTGCGCTCACGAAGGTGGACGTCTGCCATCTTCGTATTGAGTAGTTCTCCGATTCTCATCCCCGTTCTCAGCAGCACCAGAATCATGGCCCGGTCACGGGTGTGGTCAATGACGGAAAGGAGTCTGGACAAATCGTCGGGATCCATGGCACGGGGCAACCGATCCGGCAACTGCAACCGAATCCTTCTGCCAAAGACATCCGGTGAAACAATCCCTTCATCTACCAGATAGCGAAGAAACGCATGAACTCCCATAAGTCTTGTCCTGATGGTGGTGATCTTTATCCCACGATCCTGCTCATGCTCGATAAACGCCTCCACATCTCCTTTTGTGATATCTGTAAGAGAACGCTTGCCGTTGTCCCGTATCATTCCAAGGAATAGAACAATAGAACCCATTATGCTATACAGCGTCCTGGGCCTGCGGTTGCGACGAACCACATAGCGAAGATACGCCTCAACATGCTCTTTCCCCGGCAGATCCATCCCTGCAAGCCGCCGCAAAATCGCGTGAAGCGCTTCTATGCTACTGCCGGAATATGATTCAAACTGAAAACGCGTCGGACAACTCTCAAAAGAGTTGCTGGTGGGTACTGTACAATTTATAGTCATCTCTGCCTCCTTTTCCCCTAAACCAACAGGAAAAACAGACAGATAATGACCATTAACCTATATAATGTCAACGATCATTTTGTTACGTATAGCAGGAAGAAGTGGCTAAGTTTTACTCAAAAAAAGGGGCCACGAAATCCTCGTAACCACCTGTAATGTTTGGCTCCCCAGCGCGGACTAGAACCACGGACAAGATGGTTAACCGACATCGGTCCCCTTTTAACTATCCGATTTAAAAGCCGTTTTGACGACCACAAATACTACGTAGTCATTTTGTAGTCAATTTTGACTACAAAAAAGGGGTTACGATTTCTCGTAACCCCTTGATTTTATGGCTCCCCAGCGCGGACTCGAACCACGGACAAGATGGTTAACAGCCATCTGCTCTACCAACTGAGCTACTGGGGAACAAATTATCACTTTGTTCACTCCCCCTGTGCCCGATGGTTAATTCCGACAAAGTCGGAACTCTACCAACTGAGCTACTGGGGAATATCTCTATTTCAAAAATCGATAGGAGCTTCTATCAGAGTTCTTATTCTTTTACAACACCAAATGATTACCTTCTACCGGCAGTCAACACAGGTGGTCAGTTCGCCAAGCGGCACGCCGGTGGTTTTGCTGATGTACTTGAGCTGATCTTCCGGCGCGAAGAACCGTCCGCACACCGGGCAGGGAACCATCTTGAATACCTTGTCCCAGATGATCCTCCGGTCGCCGTCGGTCTCCATCTTCACGTAGCCGGTGGGGCAGACATAGGCACACGATCCGCATCCGATGCATACGTTCGGGTCGAAGATGATTTCCGGTTCGTCGATATCGCGGCCGCGGCCTCTGTCCTGGAAGGTCAGCGCGCTCACGCCCACAACCTCACTGCATGTCCTGACACACAGTCCGCAGAGTATACAGTCATGATCTTCGGCTGTTTCGGGAGAGACATCCACACCCAGCTTCTGGGCGATCTCTTTGACCGCCTGGGTCTCGGGGTACCTGTAATAGAGGAGCTCGGCGGCCGATTTCCTGCTCTCCTTTGCTGCCTCGGAGCTGGTCGCGATCTCCATACCGCTTTCAACGGGGGTATTACATGACGTCGCAAGCTGCCACTTTCCGTTGGTCTTAACTTCCACGCTGCACAGGCGACAGGCCCCGAAGGGGGTAAGTTCCTTGTGATGGCACAGGGTGGGGATCGCTATCTTCAATGCCTGGACGTTTTCCAGTACGGTTGAACCCTCTTGCGCCTTGACCTTTTTCCCGTCTATTACGATATTAAGCATTCTTATCACCTTACTCGCTCTATTTTATACAGTCTTATTCCCAGACCACAACCCGGTAACACCGAAGGCAGCGCCGCGCCTCTTGCGTGGCGTCAGCGGCGATGAATCCGCCTTCCACCTCTTCAAACCCGCCCGATCTCTTCTTCGGATCGAGGAAGGCAACATCGGCTGCCGGGCCCTTAACCACAAGGCCCTGTCCCCTCTGCTTCGCCAGATCGACGCCCGCAAACGACACCTTCTCCGCCGGGTCGCTTCCCCCGAGGTAAGAGTCTATCCCATCCGCGGCGCGGTTCCCCATATTGAGGGCCTCGATCAGGGTCGCCGGTCCCGTGACGCAATCTCCGCCGGCAAAGACCCCTTCCATCTTTGTTGTCAGGGTTACAGGATCCGCCTCTATGGTCCCCCAGGAGGTCGTTCCGACCTTTGTATCCATGGTGGGAAGCTCGGGGCGCTGACCGATGGCGGCTATGATCATGTCCGTCTTGACGGTGAACTCGGAGCCCTTCACCGGGACGGGCCGTCTCCGGCCGCTCTCATCGGGTTTGCCCAGTTTCATCTTGATACACTCAGCGCCGGTGACCTTTCCGTTCTTCGCAATGATCTTGACGGGAACAGACAGGAATCGGATGGAGACGCCCTCTTCCTTGGCGCCTTCTATTTCCTCGTCACTCGCCGGCATCTCGGCCAGCGACCGCCGATAGATGATCTCAACCTTCTTGAAGCCAAGCCTCACGCAGCTGCGGGCGCAGTCCAAAGCGACATTTCCACCACCGACGATCATGACCTTGCCGGCGGGCTCTATCTTTATGCCGAGGTTCATATCCCTGAGGAATTTGACCCCGTCGACGAAGCCTTCGTATCCTTCATCTTCACCCTCAACGCCGATCCGGTTTCCCTGGTGGGCACCGAAGGCGACGAACAGCGCGCTGAATCCCTGTTTTTTGAGGTCTTTTATGCTGAGCTTTTCTATCTTCGTGTTCAGTTTGATCTCAACGCCCATCCTTTTGATCAGGTCGATCTCGTGGGTGAGAATATCAGCGGGGAGCCGATAGTCGGGGATTCCGACGGCGGCCATTCCTCCGGCGTGCGGAAGCGATTCAAATATGGTGACGCCGTATCCCTTCAGACGGAGCTGGCACGCGGCGGCAAGTCCTGACGGGCCCGCGCCTATGATCGCGATCTTCTCTTCCTTCTCCTTCGCGGGGGAGCCGAACGGTTTTGCGCCGTTCGCCAGGTCGAAGTCCGCGGCCGCTCTCTTGAGCAGGCGGATCGAGAGAGATTCATCTATGTCCTTGCGCACACAGGCGTCCTCACAGGGATGCGTACAGGTACGTCCGATAACGCCGGGGAGAACACAGTCCTGACGGATCAGGCTGAGCGATTCCTCAAAGCGGTTGTTTTTGATCAGTTCGATGTAGCCGGGGATATCGAGTCCCGCGGGGCAGGCATCCATGCACGGGGCCGTTACCGTGGACTGGTACTCCTTGCCGTTCAGCTTCTTCTCACCCGTGATCAGGGCGACAAAGTCGGCCTTGTAGTATTTGACCGCGTCAAGCACGGGGTAGAGGGCCGACTGGCCGAAACTGCACTTACTGTTCGCCGATACCTGTTTGACGATAACCTGCATCTCGGAAAGGTCTGTCTTGCTTCCCTTCCCATCGGCCATCCGTCCCATGATATCCAGGAGCCTGTCGATTCCGATCATGCAGACGGAACATTCGCCGCACGAAATCTTGCGTGCCTCTTTCAGATAGCCCACGGTAAGGGATGGTATGTCGGCCTTGGAATCACTTGCCACGAGGCCGCCCCATCCCATCATGGCCGCTACCTTGCCGCCGGGGGCGGGGAAATTGACGGCAACGTCCTTTGCCGCCTTTCCGTTCCGGTTATCAACGACCTTGCCGTTCCAACTGCTAAATGCAACTTTATTCATTCTCAAGCACCT
>JAUSPK010000200.1 GCA_030655735.1 Syntrophales bacterium
TCCCATGGGGATGGAGCTGACCGACCGGATCGTCGACGAGTATGAAAAGTACAAGTTCTGCTTCCGTGACTGGGATTCGGAGCCGGCCCAGTACGCGCAGATGAAGTATTTTTTTGAAACCGCATACCCCAAGATGATGCCGGGCATGAAGAAGATAGCCATCCTCTGGGAGGACCTCGAGTGGACCAAGTCGTACCGTGAGGGGATCGCCTCTCTGGATCTGCCCCCCTGGGAGGAGATGATGAAGAAGGCCGGCTATGAGGTCGTCTACAGCAAGAAGGTCAAGCCGCGGGGGACAATGTATCTCCCCCTCTTCCAGCAGATTGCCGTGAAGAAGGCCGACTTCATCCTGTATGTCAGTTCCTGGTTCACCGATACGGAAACCTTCACCAAGCAGTGGGCCGATTCTGCCGCCCGCAATATCCCCGTATCCGTCTACGGCGGTGTCTCGCAGACACAAGATTTCTGGAAGCTGACCGGTGGAAAGGCCCTGGGCTTGTTCGGCAGTTTTGGTGAGTCCATGCTTCCGCTGACGGACAAGAACATCCCCTTCGTCACAATGGCCAAGGCGCACAACATTCCGGCCCAGCAGCACGTCCACCATGCCTATGCGGACATCTACTTCATCAAGAAGGTGATCGAGACCGCGGGGGGCGTCGATGATGTCGAGAAGTTGATCAAGACGATGGAGACGACGGAGACCACCTTTTCGCTGGGCAAGATGGCCTACGAGCAGAGAAGGATAAAACCCTACTTCCACTCCAAGGTCAGGGTCGATCCTACCGATCCCCTGAACACAACCTATCCCGGGGTACATATACAACCGATCGTGCAGTGGCAGAACGGCGGGAAGATTGTCTATGTGGGAGGCTCCTGCAAGGAGAATGAGGAGCTTGGCGCGAAAATCGGAATGGGTAAACCGGAAAACTATGTCTATCCGGCCGAGCTGAGAAAGAGGGAGAAGAAGTAACAGATCCCTCTATACATAACCATCATAAGAACGGGCCCCGTCGCGCTGCGGCGGGGCCCGCTTTTTAATGAAACCCAATTCTTATAAGCTTTGCGCAATAAGAATTGCAGGTTGAATTAATACCAGTGAGCGAAGCGAATCGGTACACCGGTGGATGACCCAATTTTTATGCGGCAAGCAACGTCAGAATGACAGGGGTGTGCCGTTTTGGCATCAAGGCCTCCCCTCTCGGGATCAACCATCATAAGCCTCTCTTGGAATGTCGTTGCGATTTTCTCACACCCCACCCTCGCATCAGAATCCTGTCTTGCATTCCACCTCTTGAATTCGTTGGTCCGCCGGCAGTACCCGGTGGTTAAATATAAAGGCGGTCGTCAGACCGGCGATGATATGCCAGATCCCCCACCATGCAACAAGGATGGCCATCCCCCCCAGGCCTTCAAAAAAATTAAAGACCAGGACAAGTCCGAGAGCGGAATTCTGAATCCCGACTTCGATACAGACGGCCCGCGAATCCGCTTCATCGAGTCGGAAGAGCCGTCCCGACCAGTACCCAATGTTGAGGGCCAAGGCGTTATGGATGAAGACGAAGAGGGCAACCAGTCCGATGACCTTGAGGAAGATATTCCAGTTTGCCGCAAGGGCTCCGCAGACAATGGCAATAAAAAAAACGAGGGAGAAGATTTTGAACGGGCGCCTGACCCTGTCTGCCAGTGTAGGAAAAATACGTGACAGGGTGAGGCCAACGGCCAGAGGAATTCCCAGGATCATGAAGATAGTGGCGAAAACATCCATGGGATTGAGGCTTACCCTTCGCAAGATCTCGGCAGTGGCAGGGTTGAGACTGCCCCATACGGCGAGGTTGAGGGGTGTCATCACAATGGCCGCAGCCGTAGAAACAGCGGTCATGCTGATAGACAAGGCACAACTCCCTTTGGCCAGGTAGGTAATAATGTTTGAGAGATTTCCCCCCGGACACGCAGCCACTAAAATCATTCCCAAGGCGATGGAGGGCTGGGGTCGGATGAGGAGAACGAACAGGAACGTAAAGGCCGGGAGCAGGATAAATTGGGCACCCAGCCCGATGGCCGGTGCCTTCGGTGATAGGATGATTCGCTTGAAGTCCTCCAGCTTGAGGTCCAGGGCAACCCCTAACATCATGAGCCCGATTGCCACATTAAGCACAAAGAGACCCTGAGGATTAAAGTTAAGCCTGATCTGGTCTACAGTCGCTGCATCCATCTGTTCCCCTCCTTTTGAGGCCCCGGATTATCCCCCTTTGATAAGACATTGTTTTTTAATAAAAGTATAAGAAGGATAGACCTGTGTCAATGGAATAATGACCACGTCGCTACGCAGGGACAGTGACTAAAAAGCGTTGACAGAAGCGCCTGTAAGGAATATACAATGAATGGTATTCATCGAGTGAGAGCTATTCACAGCAAAGCATCAGAGGAGGCTGATTGTGTATAAAGATCTGGAGAAGAAGACGGCGGTTGTTATTGGATCGGGAAAGAGAACCGGCATCGGTTACGCTATTGCTGAAAAACTTGCTTCCAACGGGGCGAATATCGTGATCGCCGATCTCGGGAAGGTCTCCTCCGGCGACATGGTCCGGACGGGCACCCGGGAGGAGATGGAGGATATAGCCGACGACCTCGCCGGTCGTTTCGGCGTGAAGACCCTGGCCACCGATGTCGACATCACCGACAATGAATCGATCGACCGGATGGTTGATACAATAGCGGGGCGATTTGATAGGGTTGACGTCCTCTGCAATAATGCCGGAGCATCCTTCGGTGTACCCAACGCGGCTCATACCTATGACGAGGATGCGTGGATGAGAACCATAGATGTCAACCTCCACGGAACCTTCAGGGTTTCACGGGCGATCATCCCCCTGATAAAGGAGGGGGGAGGAAGCATCATAAACACGGCATCCAGAGCGGCAAAAAAGCCCCCCCTGTTCAACGGCGCCTACGCGGTGTCCAAGGCCGGGGTAATTATGCTTACCAAGGTGATGGCGATGGAGCTTGCCGGGGCGCACATCCGCGTCAATGCGATCTGCCCGGGTCAGATCATGACGGATCTGGAACAATGGCGCCTCGGTCTTGAGGCGCAGTTTTATGGGACCTCCGTTGAGGAGCGTGAGCAGGTAATGGGCAAAACGATCCCCCTGGGACGTATCGGTACGCCTGGAGAGGTTGCAAACCTCGTGGCATGGCTCGCGTCCGATGAATCATCGTATATTACCGGACAGGCGATCAATGTAACTGGTGGACAATTGATGGAATTATAGGAATGGAGGGTGATGGCATGGGAGCAATAACAGGTGGTCAATTGGCGGCTGAGGCCCTTATCGAAAGGGGAGTCGAGTATATCTTCACGATAAGCGGTGGCCATATAACGCCGATTTATCAGTACCTTGAGGGCTCATCCGTTCAATTGTTCGATACACGCCACGAACAGGCGGCGGTCTTTATGGCGGAGGCGTGGGGACGGATGACGCGCAAGCCCGGCACCGCGATGGTAACGGCGGGCCCAGGATTTACCAATGCGCTCTCGGGAATTGCCAATGCCCATATGGCGAATTCCCCGCTGGTCCTTATCTCCGGTTGCGTCGGACTTGAGTCGGCGGAGAAACTTGATCTACAGGGGATGTATCAGCTCCCCGTCATAAGCTCGATGGTGAAGAAGGCCTTCGTCTGCTACAACCCGGAAAGGATTCCGGAATTCATGGACCTTGCCTATCGAACCGCGGCAAGCGGGCGCCCCGGGCCGGTCTATCTTGAACTGCCGGTCGATGTCTTGAATGGAGTGGCAGATCCCGGAAAGATCAAAAAGATACACACCAATATCGACTCTCGCCCGGTCGATCCGGACAAGGTGCATGAGATGATGGAGATGATCGGACGGGCGGAAAGGCCGATCATCATTGCGGGGAGCGGCACCTGGTATTCCAATGCCGGGGAGGAGCTGGTTCGTTTTGTAGAACATACCGGAATCCCCGCCTTTACATCGTCACTGGGGAGGGGAACCATCTCCGATACCCACCCTCTCTGCTTTGAATCATCACTTCCGATACGGCCCGGAGCGGCGCTGCTCACAAACATGACGACCGATCTGATTATATTCCTCGGCGCAAGGATGGGGCTCTTTTACATATTCGGGGAGATCTTCGACAAAGGGGCAAAGATCGTTCAGGTGGATATCGAGCCGGAGGAGATAGGGAGAAATCGTTCCGTGGACCTTGCGGTCATGAGTGATATCGGGGCCTTTTTGAGAGAGTGCAACCGGGCGGTTGGTCAGAAAAGCGCGGGGGACGCACTGCAGAAGAGGTTCAGCGGCTGGGGTGCAACGGTGGAAAAGGCCAGGGAGGATGGAAGGGCCCAGGCGACACCTGACTGGGAGAGCGATACGGTGCCTATACATCCGATGCGCCTTGCAAAAGAGGTGGACGACTTCATGGATCGGGATGACGATATCGTCGTGGCCGACGGGGGCGATACACAAATCTGGATGGGGATGACAAGAACGGTAAGAAGGGCCGGGCATTACCTCGACTCCGGGTTGTATGGGTGCCTTGCCGTGGGGATCCCATATGCCAACGCGGCAAAGCTGCTCAATCCTGACACGAGGGTCTGTCTTATTATCGGAGACGGGTCGGTGGGCTTCAATTTCATGGAGTTTGAGATTGCCATACGGAGGAAACTCCCCATCGTTGTGGTGATCAGCAATGACCTCGGATGGGGGATGATAAAACACAGCCAGGAATTGAGGATCGGCCATGCCATAAAGGATGGTACGCATATAGGCAAGGTGGATTATCACAAGCTGGTCGAGGCGCTGGGGGGCAAGGGGATGTATGTTGAAAGACCTGAGGATATTCGCCCGGCCCTGGAGGAGGCGTTTGCATCAGGTGTGACCACGTGTATCAACGTGATGACCGACCCGGAAATTATAAGCCCCGGCAGCGTGGCGCTGGCAAGCCTGGGCGCGTATAAGGCGGATTGATAGGACAATGTTGAATTATGAATGTTGATGGTTTGGTAAAAAGCTCATAAAACTCCCTCTCCCTCGATGGGAGAGGGTTGGGGTGAGGGTGAATACGGGGAGGGGAGATTCGACTTTTTACGAATGCATCACGTTTGAGAAAGGAACTGCTTGAAATATGCAGATCAGAGAAAGGGCTGAGACCAACACCGAGGGGGGAGATATACTGCAAAAGGACCCCCGTTCATTTACGTACAAGATGGGATTCTTTTTATTCGCCTTTGTCCTGATGGCTGTGATCATGCTCCTGCCATCCCCCGATCCCCTTGAAAAGGGGGGTGAGCTGGTACCGCTTTCCTGGAACGCGAAGGCCATCCTGGCCCTGCTTGTCGCGGCGGTTGTCCTGTGGATTACGGAAGTGATACCCTTCAGCATCACCGCGCTTCTCATCATGCTCCTTATCCCCGTCTTCGGGATAGAGTCATTCAAACATATCATCGTACTGGGATTCGGTAACCCGATCATAGCCTTTTTTATCGGCGTGCTGGTTCTCTCCTCCGCATTTACCCGTTCCGGCATGGGAACCAGACTGAGTTATCTGATCCTCTCTGTCATGGGGACCAGAACCACGATGGTCATACTCGGGTTTCTTATTGTCGGAGCCCTTCTCTCCATGTGGATTACCGATATGGCGGTGGCGGCGATTCTCATGCCGTTGGGAGTTGCCATTCTCAGGCAATCGGGGGTTACGCCCCTGGAGAGCAACTTTGGAAAGGGGCTTATGATTTCCTGCGCCTGGGGCCCTCTGTTCGGGGGTATCGCGACACCGGCGGGGTGCGGCCCCAATCCCCTCACGATAGGGTTTTTAAAGGAACTCGCCCATGTCGATGTCGATTTTATCACCTGGATGAGCATGGGGCTTCCCGCCTCTCTTCTGATGATACCGGCCGGGTGGCTGGTGATAACGACCATCTTTCCCCCTGAGATCGAGCGGGTTCCCATAGAGAGAGAGGCGATACGGGAAAAACTTGTCGATATCGGTCCCCTTACGCGAAAAGAGGGATGGACCCTTGCCATATTTCTGATGACGATCTGTGCGTGGATTACCGCCCCCTTTATAAGGGATATGACAGGGGGACGAGTCGATATGCCGATGCAGGCCGTCGCCCTGTGCGGGGCCGTGCTCTTGTTTCTTCCCGGAATCGAGGTGATGCCCTGGAAGGCGGCCCAACAAGACGTGGACTGGGGAGGAATCGTCCTGATCTGCGCGGGGATATCGATCGGCATGGTCGTGTACAACACCGGTGCCGCGCGATGGCTGTCGTGGATATTCCTGGGGCCGATTATTCAGCTCCCGGGATTTCTGAGGGTGTTTGTTATCGTTCTCGGGGTAAGCCTCCTCCATCTGGCGTTTTCCAGCAACACGGTAACGGGGACCATTATTATCCCTCTCCTGATTGCGCTGGCGGCTGACCTGAATATCAACCCCTGGCTTATATGCGCACCGGCGGCATTCACCTCATCGCTGGCCTTTATCCTGGTTACCGAGACACCGACGAATGTCATACCGTACTCGGCGGGGTATTTTGCCATCAGGGATATGGCGAAGGCCGGCGTGGTGATGACCTTTGTGGCGGCACTGTGCGTAGGTATTTCAATCCTCGTCTTCGGAACCCTCGGGGGCCATTATGTCATGTAAGGGGGGTACCATGAAGGCCGTCGTCTATGACAGCATTGAACAGCTTGTGGTCCGTGACGTTCCCGTGCCGCAGCTGGGCCCGAACGAGGTCTTGATACAGGTGGTTAATACGGGGGTTTGCGGTTCGGATCACTCGATCATCGAGAGCGGAACCCTGAGGGATGGGACGATAATCGGCCACGAGGTGAGCGGCACGGTTGCGGATGTGGGCAGGGATGTACGGGATGTGCAAACAGGGTCCCGGGTTATCGTTCGCCCTACTTATTGCGGGGAGTGCAGAGAATGCAGGATGGGGAAGCCCTACCTGTGCCAGACGGACAGGCGCACCATCGGCCTGGGTGATCTCCAGGGGGGATTTGCCGAGTATCTGAAGGTGGACCCGAGGATGCTGGTTCCGATTCCGGAGGGGGTGGATTCGCAGAATGGCGCGCTTGCCGAGGCCTTCGCGGCAGCCCTTCACGGGATATATTGTTCCAAGAGTAAGGGAGGATCGGCACTGGTCATAGGGGGCGGTTTCATAGGGCTCTCCCTCGTCAGTCTGCTGAAGGTTATGGGATTCGGCCCGATCGCCCTGTCCGAGCCCGTGGAGGAAAAGAGGGGGATTGCGGTTACCTTCGGCGTGGATATCGTCATCGACCCCTCGAACGAGAACCCTATACTACGGACAATGGATGAGACGGACGGCGCCGGTTTTGAGACCGTATTCGAATGCTCCGGACGGGGGGAATCCGTCCAGACGGCGGTAAACGCCGCGGCAAAGGGAGGAACGGTCTGCGTGGTGAGTATCATCATGCAGAACATCGAGATCATGCCCCTTGTGCTCAACTTCAAGGAGATCTGGCTCACAGGGTCATACTCAAACACGCATGAGGAAAACAGCTGGTGCCTCAGGTGGATGGCGGAGGGAAAGATAGACGGAAGGCCGCTGATCACGGACCATATAGGCCTGGACGACCTGCCCCGCGTATACAGAGAACGTATCCATCCGGGCAGGGCGATCAAGGTGATGCTGAAAATCGGAGAAGAGTTTTGATGGGGGGGGAGGCATGAACGGTTACATGGGACCACCCTGAAAATAGATCTAACCAGCGGCTCCATCGAGAAAAAGCCCCTCGACCCTTCTCTGGCGCGGATGTTTCTGGGGGGAAACGGGTTCGCCGCGAAGTTTATTTATGACCTCGTTCCCCACACGGCGGATCCCCTCTCCGAGGAGAATATCGTGGTCTTCGCGACGGGTCCCTTCACCGGATCGCCGGTGTGGGGCACGGGGCGGGGGCACCTCGCCTCCCTATCGCCCCAGACGGGGATGTTTTGTGATTCCAACTTCGGGGGAGACTTTGCCTCGATGCTGAAGGGTTCCGGATTCGACGCCGTGATTATCTCGGGCAGGGCCCCGGCACCCGTCTATGTCTCGATCCATGATGTAGACGCGCGCGTCAGGGACGCGAAGGACCTGTGGGGGAAGTCCACGGGAGAGACACACCGGATGCTGGTCGAACGAGAGGGGAAGAGAGTAGAGAGCGCGGTTATCGGACCTGCGGGGGAAAACGGGGTCGTCTTCGCCGACGTTATGTGCAGCGGTTCGCGAGTGAGCGCCGCCGGGAGGGGGGGCATCGGTGCCGTCCTTGGGGCAAAAAATTGCAAGGGTATCGTGGTAGAGGGTACGGGAAAGACAGGTATTGCCTATCCGGACGACCTCCGGTCCTACATGAAAACCGTCTTGTCCGATGTGAAGGGTAAGGCCGCGGCACTGAGTTCGATGGGAACCCCCTTTCTGGTGGAGGTGATTAATGCGAGGGGGATGCTCTGCACACGCAACAACACGCGAGAGACCTTTGACCATGCGGGGGATATAAGCGGCGAATTCATAAGGGAGAACTATCAGAAAAAGAGCGTCGCCTGCCGCGGATGTCCGGTGGCGTGCGGCAAGATTGTGTCGGTTCCGCATGGGGCATTCTCCGATCGAGACGTCAAGATGCCGGAATATGAGACCCTCTATGCCATGGGGTCGATGCTAGATAATGGCGATATCGTGTCGATCTTCAACGGCAACGCCATGTGTGATGAGATGGGGATGGATACCATCAGCTTCGGCGTCACCCTCGCCTTTCTTACGGAATGCGTGGAGAGGGGCATTATAGGCGAGGATGAACTCAAGACGAAGATATCATTCGGGGGATGGGATAATCTGTCCGAGATAGCGAAGAAGACCGCGCTGCGGGAGGATGGGATCGGCCGCCTCCTCTCCCTCGGTTCCGAACGACTCTCCGAGCTGCTCGGCCATGATTCATACAAGTTCCTCTATGCGCGTCAGGGGCTTGAAATGGCGGGGCATTCGGCCCGCGGGCTGCAGGGCATGGGTCTCGCCTATGCAACCTCGACGCGCGGCGGGAGTCACCATGACGCGCGTCCCAACTACTCGGATTCGGACGCCGGTACCGGTTTTGACGAACAGGCGCAGTACTGTCTCGACAGCGAGCACAACACCGCGATAGGAGATTCCCTCGTTATCTGCCGGTTCATACAGGAGAGGGCGTTCGGGGTTCGGCCTGCCGATGCGTACATCCCGGCGTTGCGTTCTGTCACCGGGTGGGACATCGACCTGGGGGAACTGAAGGACATCGGCGAGAGGATATATAACCTGGAGCGCATCATCAATGTGAAGAGGGGCGCGAACCGCTTGACCGCCATGCTCCCCTACCGTGTCATGAATGAGCCTGTCCCGGACGGTCCGTGCAGGGGCAGACATGTGCCGCAGGCTCAGCTGGACGGGATGCTTGACAGCTACTACCGGTTGCGAGGATGGGACAGAAACGGTGTGCCTCTGGACGGTACGCTTGCGAGACTGGGCCTTGCATGAAGAGGCACCCGTGAAAGGCAGGAGATGGGGTTAATAGAGAGACGAGAACGAGAAAAAAGGCAGAGACGAGAGCAGATATTGAATGCGGCGCGCGGGCTGCTATTCAGGAAGGGTATCGATGCCACATCGATGAACCAGATCGCGAGAGACGCGGAGCTGAGTGTCGGCACCCTCTACCTATATTTCAGAAATAAGGAAAGCCTCTTTGCGGCGTTGCAAGAAGAGGGCCTTGATCTCCTCTACACGAAGATACAAGAGGAGAGTGAGCAAGGGTCAACCCCCCGCGAGAAGCTTGAGCGCATGGCGCTTGCCTATCTCGATTTCAGTGAGGAACACCGCAAATATTTTGATATCATGAATTATTTTCTTGCCGCGCCGGAGATTTTATTTTCCTCCCGCCTGAAGTCCCGGGTCGACAAACACGCCAAGAGGATCCTTTCGGTCATTGAATCCGTACTGAAGGAGGGTGTCCTGAAGGAGACAGACGAGAGAGAAATACGGCGTCTGGCGATCGTCTTCTGTTCAACCCTCCATGGGATGCTGCAGTTCAAGAAATTTCAAAACACCGTCCTGCAGGATGAAGATTTTCGGGACCTCTACCGGTACAGTTGTGGCTGTATTATCACCTCTGACCTGTTTCAGCCCCCAAAGTGCTAGAGACTCACGCACCGTGCCGTGGGGTATGTGATCCCCTCTTTGAAAAAGGTCTCCCCTTCTTTCAAGCGAGAAAGAGCGGGATCATATTGCATCGGCGGGGGCAACATTGTTCTTGACGGGCGAGCCCGTTTTCACTAACATGAACTGATAATAGCTTCGCAAGAGCTGGGTAAGCGAAGTATCATGGGAGGTGTACGGAAGTGGACAAAAAGAGATATGAACTGAATGTCCAGTTGGCCCAGATGTTGAAGGGCGGAGTTATCATGGACGTTGTCAGTGTGGAACACGCAAAAATCGCCGAAGAGGCGGGAGCCGTTGCGGTTATGGCCCTCGAGCGTGTCCCCTCGGATATTCGCAAGGAGGGCGGGGTCGCCCGCATGTCTGACCCTGAGCTCATCGCACAGATCAAAGAGACTGTATCGATACCGGTGATGGCCAAGGCGCGCATCGGCCATTTTGTCGAGGCCCAGATTCTTGAGGTCCTGAAGATCGACTATATTGACGAGAGCGAGGTCCTTACCCCCGCCGACGAGGAGTGCCATATCGACAAGACCCGGTTCGCGATTCCCTTCGTATGCGGGGCCCGCAACCTGGGTGAGGCCCTGCGACGCATATCAGAGGGGGCAGCCATGATCCGCACCAAAGGGGAAGCCGGGACGGGAAACGTGGTCGAGGCGGTCCGCCATATCCGGACGGTGAATCGTGAAATCAGACAGCTCATCAATATGCCGGTGGAGGAAGTCACCCCTTTCGCCAAGGCCAACGGGTTCTCCCATGAACTTGCGCTCCAGGTTCGAGCGCTGGGCAGATTGCCCGTCGTCAACTTTGCGGCGGGGGGTATTGCAACGCCCGCGGACGCGGCCCTGATGATGCAACTGGGATGCGACGGGGTGTTCGTCGGGTCCGGAATATTCAAGTCGGAAGACCCGGCGAAGCGCGCCAGGGCGATAGTCAAGGCAACGGCATACTACAACGATCCGGCAAAGGTACTGGAGGCATCGATGGGTCTTGGGAGTGCCATGCCCGGGATCGAGATCTCCGACATCCCGGAGACACAGATACTGGCAAAGCGTGGATGGTAACTTCCGTGAGAGGGGCAGCGAAACATACTATCGGCGTGCTTGATCTCCAGGGGGATGTCGCCGAACACCTTGACCATCTGGAGCGTCTTGGCATTGCCGCCATTCGGGTAAAGGAATCCTCGGATCTTGCACACCTCGCGGGATTGATCATACCGGGGGGCGAAAGCACCTGCCTGGCGCGGCTCTTGGACATTTTCGGAATCAAAGACTGTATACTCCATGAGTTTCAGCGCGGGCTGAAACTCTGGGGGACCTGTGCGGGGGCGATCCTTCTCGCCGGCAAGGTCGTTGGTGAAGAAACCTTTCTTCCCCTCATCGATATCGAGATTCAGAGAAACGCCTTTGGCAGTCAGCTGGACAGTTTTGTCTCTGAGGCCCTGATCCCCCCTGTGGCACAGGACCCTATGCCCCTTACCTTTATCCGCGCCCCAAAGATTACGCGGGTCGGCGAAGGTGTTGATGTCCTGCTCCGGCACGATGGTTATATCGCGGCCGCGGAAAGCCCCGATGTCCTGGTGACGGTCTTTCACCCGGAGCTGACCCCCTCTCTCGCGTTCCATCGCTATTTTGCCTTGAAGTGCGGCCTCACACCCTCCATGGAGGAAGAATTTCCCCTGATCGATTCCATGTGGAACAGCAGGAGCTGGACCCGGTATACCCGTCTTGGATTTTGAGACGTTGCAAGAAGCCGGGCTCTAACGTATCGTTGGAGGCGCGACAAATATCCCCTGGGGGAGAGGGTGTAGCGAAGGGCTGATAGTCATCCATCCCCGAATCATATGGTGACAGGGTACGATAAATGCAGTATAAAGAAACCGGCAAAAATGGTGGCAAAGAATCGAGGGAAGAGAGATCCTCGGAGAAACAATCTGGATCCATACCCAGAAAAGGTGCGTTTGAATATTGGAAAGAAATCGAGGCGCGGTCCCGAAGATGAGGAGGTTACACTATGATTTTTAACGAGGAGTTCGAAACGCTCCCCCGGGAGGCACTGGAGGCCCTTCAGCTGAAAAGGCTCCAGCAGGTGGTCAAGCGTGTCTATCACACGGTTGGTTTCTATAAGCGGGCATTCGATGAGGCAGGCGTGACACCTGATGACATTCGTACACTGGATGACATGAGGAGGCTCCCCTTTACGATCAAACAGGACCTTCGGGACAATTACCCCTTTGGTCTGTTTGCGGTCCCTATGAGCAATATCGTGAGGCTCCACGCGTCGTCAGGCACCACCGGCAAACCGACGGTCGTGGGGTACACCCGTAGAGATATCGAAACGTGGTCGAACCTGATGGCGCGGTCGTTCGTGGCGGCGGGTCTGACCAGCAATGACGTGATACATAACGCTTACGGCTACGGCCTGTTCACAGGCGGGCTTGGCGCCCATTACGGTGCTGAGAGGCTCGGCGCGAGTGTAATCCCCATGTCCGGCGGAAGCACGAAAAAACAGATCATGATCCTGCAGGATTTCGGGCCGACGGCCATCTGCTGCACCCCGTCATACGCCCTCTACCTCGCGGAGCAGGGAGAAGAGATGGGGGTGGATATGCGGTCTCTCCGGCTGAGAGTGGGCATCCTTGGGGCCGAGCCCTGGAGTGAGCGGATGCGGCAGGAGATAGAGGATCGGCTGGGGATCAGCGCACTGGACATCTACGGGCTCTCGGAGATTATAGGCCCCGGCGTGGCGATAGAATGCGCGGAAGGAAGAGATGGTCTGCATATCTTCGAAGACCACTTCATCGTGGAGACGATCAACCCCGCGACAGGGGAGAATGTCCCCTACGGCGAAGAGGGGGAGCTGGTCTTTACCTCTCTCACCAAGGAGGCGTTTCCCCTGATCAGGTACCGGACGAGGGATCTGTCCCGTCTGATGGAAGAGCCGTGCAAGTGTGGGAGGACGCACGTCCGCATGGCCCGCGTATCCGGACGCAGCGATGACATGCTCATCATACGGGGGGTAAATGTATTCCCGTCGCAGATCGAGAGCGTCCTCCTCGGCATAGAGGGCCTTGAACCCCATTATCAACTTATTGTGGATCGGGAGGGGGCACTGGATACCCTGGAGATACACGTTGAGATGAGTGAGAATCTGTTCTCCGATGAGATCAAGACCCTACAGAATATCGAGAGGCGCAT
>JAUSPK010000206.1 GCA_030655735.1 Syntrophales bacterium
TGGATGTTTACCGGCAAGGAGATGGAGGTTACCATTGACGGATATGGAACCATTAAGCATGGGACCTTCCAGGTGAAGGGTGTTCCCGTTCTCTACCTTCCCTATCTGATATTCCCTGCCAAGACTACCCGGCAGACGGGCCTGCTCCTTCCCCGTATCGGCTATTCGACCGAAAAAACGGGATTGGATGTCGGTATTCCCTTTTACTGGGCTATTTCAGATAACGCCGACGCGACCTTTTATCAGCGCTATATGGAGAAAAGGGGATTCCAGGAGGGGGTTGAGTTCCGGTATCTTATCGGTAAAGATACGCATGGCACACTGTATGGAGATTATCTCAATGACACCATGGAGATATCAGAGACCGAAGGGGCTGCCATTCTGCACAGGGACTGGAAAGAAGATAACAAACGGTGGTCGTATTATCTGGACCACGAGACGACATTCAGCCCGGGCTTTTACCTGAAGACGGATATAAAAAGGGTATCTGACCGGTGGTATTTCAGGGACTTCGATTCATACAACTACTATATGGCGCATTACAGAGCAGATGACACCCGTGCATTTGGCGGTGTCTCGTTCGAAGGCGACAAATCCCTGACCTCGCTGACCTCAACGGCCCGCCTCGTAAAGGACTGGAACCTGTTTAACGCGACCGCCCTTGTGGAATATACGGATAATTTCCAGAGCTACTCCAATGATGAAACACTGCAGAAGTATCCTGAGGTCACCTTTACCGGCATGAAGCAGCCCCTGTACAATTCCCCCATCGATTTTGAGCTGACATCGGTGTACGGTCATTATTACCGTACCACGGGATACAGGGGTGATGTCTTCGATGCCTATCCGATCTTTTCGTGGCCCCTGAGCCTTGGTGATTATCTGGAATGTACGCCATCCCTGGGGTTGAGAGAGACAACATGGGAAAGCTCATACAGTGGTACTGCTGCGGGAAATGAGAACAGAGACGGCAGCCGGGAACTGTACACCGTGGGGACGGTCCTCTCCAGCGAGGTGAGTAGAATTTTTAATGTAGGGGGGGCGGTCGTAGACAAGATACGGCACGGTATTAGGCCGGAGGTGACATACTCGTATATCCCGTATGTGTATCAAGCTGACAGGCCGGACTTCCTCGGCGAGATAGCGGAGACAAATACGGTAACTTACTCCCTCATCAACACAATGATTGCCCGGCTGAAGGATGAGGAGGGGGGGACTTCCTATCGGGAGTTCTTCAGGCTGAAGTTGAGCCAGGTTTACGATATCAAGGAGGCGAGAAGGGAGACCACCGGATCTTTGCAGCCCAGGAGACCGTTCGGCAATATCACCTCGGAACTGGACTTTAGCCCCTTTCGGTATCTCTCTCTTGATGCCGACGCAAGCTTCGATGTCACATCCGGTGAATGGGAAGAGATAAATTCCACCTTCGATATCAACGACGCGCGCGGTGATTCTCTGACCGCCGAATACCGGTATACCCAGAATTCAGTGGAGGAGATCAACCTCTCTTTCAAGGGGAAGGCGACAGAGGCCCTTGATCTGATGTATATCCTGAGGAAAGACAAACTCGGCAACAAAACCCTTGAAACCACGTATGCGTTAGATTATCACAAACAGTGCTGGAGCGTGGAATTCAGCTATACCGACTCCCCTGACGACAGGAGTTTTATGGTGGTCTTCTCCCTCTATGGCCTTGGAAAGGTGGGCAGAGTGGGGGGCAGCATGCCTGGGAAGTAGAGCGAAAAGTTTTTTGGATTTTTTCTTGACAAACGTCTCGTAATTACATATTGTCGCTCTCTTTGAGTTTCTGAATCCAGGTGAATTTTTATGAAGACATATAGTGCCAAAAAAGAAGAGGTTGTGAGAGACTGGTATCTCGTCGATGCGGAGGGTAAGGTGCTGGGAAGGCTTGCCGTTGAGATCGCACGGCGCCTGAGAGGAAAGCACAAACCCGTCTATACCCCCCATGTTGATACCGGGGATTTTATAGTTGTGGTAAATGCGGAGAAGATTACCCTTACGGGCAAAAAGCTTACCGATAAGATCTACTACCATCACACCGGATATCCCGGTGGGCTGAAGTCGACGACGGCGGACAAGCTTCTGGCTGAAAAACCCGAAGAGGTCTTGTTCAGTGCCGTCAAGGGGATGCTTCCGAAAAACAGTCTGGGAAGACAGATGCTGAAGAAGCTGAAGGTATACAAGGGTGACAAGCACCCGCACAAGGCCCAGATGGCCGCGTTGCTGGAAGTATAGGCCAGGAGAGAAACAGATATGGCAGTGAAGAGTTATTATGCGACGGGGAAGAGAAAGACATCAATAGCGCGGGTCTGGATGAAAGAGGGGAGCGGTGTCTTTGTCATCAACAAGAGGACCTTTGATGAATATTTCACCCTTGATATATTAAGGGGACTGATTCAGCAGCCTCTCAACGTGACCGATAAAAAAGACAAGTTTGATTTCTATATCAATGTCAACGGAGGGGGGATCTCCGGCCAGGCCGGTGCCATCAGGCACGGGATATCCAAGGCCCTCCTGGGGTATGATGAAGAGTTGAAATCCGTCCTCAAGAAGGCCGGATTCCTTACGAGAGATGCCCGCGTTAAGGAGAGAAAAAAATACGGCCAGCCCGGCGCCAGGAAGAAATTCCAGTATTCCAAGAGATAAAAACAGCAGGAAACAGAGGGGGCCGAGGCGGCCCCCTTTTTTATTGGGAGGGGGAGTTATGTTGAAGGTTGGTATCTATGGGGCAAGTGGGTACACCGGTCAGGAACTCCTGAGACTGTTAATCGGTCACCCCGACGTGGATGTTGTTGCCATCACATCGAGAAAATTCAAGGGCACGCCGGTCTCGGAGGTCTATCCGGCATTTGCCGGTATGACGAATCTGAAATTTGTGGACTCGTCTCCACAGCAGCTTGTGCCCTCCTGTGATGTGGTGTTCCTGGCTCTTCCACATGGAGAGGCTATGCTGGTGGCCCCGGTTTTTGTTGAGGCCGGCGTAAAGGTTATAGACCTCAGCGCCGATTTTCGCCTGAGGGATGTATCGGTATTCGAGGCATGGTACACAAAACATACCGCTCCCGATCTTCTGGAAAAGGCCGTCTACGGTCTCCCCGAGTTGTATCGTGATGATATCAAGGGTTCAAACCTTGTTGCCAATCCCGGGTGTTACCCCACGAGTATCATCCTGGGGCTCGCGCCCCTGCTGCGTGAGGGGTGCATTGATCCTTCATCGATTATAGCGGACTCAAAATCGGGTGTGAGCGGAGCGGGGCGTGATCTGCAGCTCGGCTCGCTCTTCTGCGAGGTGAATGAGGGATTCAAGGCGTATAAGGTAGGGTCACATCGCCACACCCCGGAGATAGAGCAGGAACTGGGGCGGATCGCGAATACGGCGATAACCGTCTCCTTTACCCCCCACCTCCTACCGGTAAACAGGGGAATCCTGAGTACGATATATGCGGATCTTAAAGGGAAGATATCGCAGTCTGAAATAACAGATATCTATCAGAAATTCTACGCCGACGAGAAATTTGTACGGATATGTTCGGCAGACAGCCTGCCGAACATATCCTCGGTCAGGGGCTCCAATTTCTGTGATATAGGGTTTGTAGCCGACGGACGTACCGGACGGGTGGTCATCATATCCGCGATAGACAACCTGGTAAAGGGCGCATCGGGCCAGGCAGTCCAGAATATGAACCTCATGTATGGACTGCCCGAGGGTGCCGGTCTCGACTCTATTTCCCTGTTCCCGTAAGGGAACTGCGCGATACGTTCAAGGCAGGACACCGGAGAATGGCTGCCTGGAGGATGTAAAAGCTATACTCATGAGTTTACGACTGTACAATACACTGACAAAAAAGAGAGAAGAGTTTGTCCCCCTTGAGGAGGGCAAGGTAGGGCTCTATGTCTGCGGGATTACCGCGTACGACGTGTGCCATATCGGACATGCCCGCTCTTCGGTGGTCTTCGATGTTATCTACCGATACCTGAAATACAGCGGCTATGATGTCACCTATGTCAAAAACTTTACGGATGTCGATGACAAGATTATCGGAAAGGCAATTGCAGAGGGAACCGAGATAGCCGATATATCCGAACGGTATATCAAGGAACACAATGAGGATATGGACCGCCTTGGGGTGGCCCGGCCTACGATGGCGCCCAAGGCGACCGAGAATATAAAGGGGATGATACGGCTCATCGACACCCTGATGGAGAAGGGCCTTGCCTACGTTGTCGATGGCGATGTCTATTATTCGGTGGAAAGCTTTGACGGATACGGCAAGCTGTCGGGGAGAGGCCTGGATGACATGATGGCCGGTGCCCGGATCGATATAGACGAAAAGAAGAGAAATCCATTCGATTTTGCCCTCTGGAAGTCCAGCAAAGAGGGGGAGCCCTTTTGGAGCAGTCCTTGGGGGAATGGCAGGCCTGGATGGCATATAGAGTGCTCCGTCATGAGCCAGAGGTTTCTGGGAGACACCTTTGATATCCACGGCGGTGGTGAGGACCTTATCTTTCCGCACCACGAAAACGAGATAGCCCAGTCGGAGGGTGCTACGGGGAAACCCTTCGCGAAATACTGGATGCAC
Organism: Syntrophales bacterium; assembly: GCA_030655735.1. Lineage (GTDB taxonomy): Bacteria > Desulfobacterota > Syntrophia > Syntrophales > UBA2210 > UBA6078. The sequence goes on from JAUSPK010000206.1 coordinate 4,602, forward strand.
AACGGGTTCATAAAGATAGACAGCGAGAAGATGTCCAAATCCCTCGGGAACACCCTGACCATAAAAGAGGTGCTGAATGCTTACCACCCGGAGGAGGTGAGATTTTTTATCCTTCAGAGGCACTATAAGAGCTATATAGATTTTTCGGATGCCGCCATGGCGGAGGCACGGGCGGGTATGGAGAGACTTTATACCACGCTGAAGGGTATAAAAGATGCGCTTGGCGGGGGAGTGGATTTCTCCGACACCTCTGAAAAAGACCTCTCCGGTGAAGATGAGGATGTGTGGGGGAAGGTGGGCATGCTTCCCGGCCGGTTTACAGAGGCCATGGATGATGATTTTAATACCCCGATGGCGCTGGGGTGTATATTTGACACAGTCCGCATCTTAAACGGGTATATCCCGAAAGATTCCGCACCCACCAGAGAGATGCTCTTTGTCCTCAGCGAGGCATGGGGACGTATCAGAGAGGTAGGGAAGGTGTTGGGGTTGTTTCTGGAAGACCCCGATGAATATTTTGGAAAGGACAGAGAGCGAAAGGTCAAAAAGTCCGGCCTTGACGTCGAAGAGGTAGAGCGGCTGATCGATGAGAGAAACAAGGCACGGGAGGCCAAGGACTGGGGCCGTGCTGATGAGTTGAGAGACCTCCTGACATCTAAGGGGATCGCCCTCAAGGACACCCCCACCTCCACCACATGGAAGGTAGGGTAGGCGCCTCGAGGCTGTTTGCCGAGGCTGACCTGAGCATAGGCGCTATTCTATCGTTATGTCCACGATCTCAAATTCTCTGACACCCCCCGGTGTAGTAACCCGGACCTCGTCGCCCACCTCTTTTCTGATGAGCGCCTTCCCGATGGGGGACGTGACGGACATCTGGTTCCGGCTCATATCGGATTCAAAGGGCCCTACGAGCTGATAGCGGGACACCTCTCCCGTGTCCATATCCTCTATTGTAACAGTCGCCCCGAAGACAACCCTCTCATCGGTCAGGTCCTTCAGTTCGACAATAGTTGAACTCGCCAGGTTGTTTTCTAACTCCTGGATCTTTCCCTGTATAAATGACTGCCTTTCTTTGGCCGCGGCGTATTCGGCGTTTTCCGAGATATCGCCATGTTCCCTGGCTACCTCGATATCCCGTACATTTGCCGGCACTTCGACCTTCTTTAGACGGGCCAGTTCTTCCTTCAATCTTTCAAATCCTGCGCGAGTTATGGGAAGCTTATTCATGGTATTTTCTCCGAGTGACGGCTGCTTTGATTGGCCGCCATAAAAATAGCAATGCACAGAGTTGAACTGTGCTCAACCCCATGCATTGGTTTATTCTATACACCATCTCCTGTGCTTTTTCAACCCATTGTCACTCACGTTCTTTGTTTATTTTGCAGATTGATATTTTAGCCTCCCCGTATTACACTTCCACACATCAGCCTCAGGAGGCCGATGTTATGGGAAAAAGCAACAAGGTTCGCTATCCCGTTCCAATCAGTGAGTGGTCGGAGGATGACCGCCCCCGCGAAAAACTGCTCAAATACGGCGAGCACTCCCTCAGCAACGCGGAACTTCTCGCCATACTGATCAGGACCGGAACGCCCGGCAGGAGCGCCGTCGATATCGGCAGGGAGGTGCTGCACCGGTTCAAATCGCTGCGCGCGATGAGCGGCGCCGATATATCGGAATTCAGAAAGATCAAAGGCCTCAAAAATGCCAAGATCGCGCAGATCAAAGCGGCCATCGAACTGGGCCGGCGGATGCT
>JAUSPK010000214.1 GCA_030655735.1 Syntrophales bacterium
GGCATCATCACGGCGGTCACCTTTTCTCTGCGCTGGAGGGCGGAAAAGCAGGGGTACAGCGCTTTTTACGTGCCGAACCTGGAACAGGGATTTGAACTCCAGCGGTATATCATGCAGTCGGGGTGGACGCCCCCCGTTATGCGGCAGTATGATCTTATAGAGACAAAACGCAATTTCAAGGAGTATGCCCGCGAAGACGACTCCCTCCTTATCATGGTGCATGAAGGCCCGGCGAAAAGAGTCGACGCGGAGATGAAGGCATGCGGAACAATGGCCAAAGAGCTTGAATGTGACCAGGCCCCCGCGCAGGCCGTTACCGAATGGCTCAAAGAGAGAAATAATGTTCCCGGATTCGAAGAGTACCTCTCACAGAACATCATACTGGACACCATCGAAATCGCCGCGACCTGGGATCGAATCGGCCCTATCTATCACAACACGATCGCTTCCCTGAATAAGGTCGACAAGATGCTCAGCGCCTCGGGTCACAGTTCTCATTGTTACCGTTCCGGCATCAATATCTATTTTACGTTTGCGGCCCTGGCCGATGACCCGTCAAAGATGGATGCCATGTATCATGATTGCTGGCGCCGGGTGATGGAGGCTACCATTGAAGGCGGCGGCGGTATCTCGCACCACCACGGTATTGGTCGCGTTCGCCGTGACTACCTGTCCGCTGAAATCGGTGAATCCGGCGTGAATCTCCTGCGAAGCCTGAAGAAAACAATGGACCCGAACAACATCCTGAACCCGGAAGCGCTGATCCCCCATGAATAGATACATATTGGCGATCGATGCCGGGACCACCAACGTACAGGCCATGGTTCTGGACGAGTCCGGACGGGTAAAAGGAAAGGCGTCCGGAACGTTCCTGCTCACCTATCCGTCCCCCGGTCTCGTGGAACAGGACCCGGAAAGCCTGTGGCACATCACGCTCGACACGGTTAAAACAGCCCTCTTGAGCAGCCGTATCAAGGCCAGGGATCTTGCCGGTATCGGCATTACCGGGCAACGTACGACCATCGTTGTCTGGGAACGCGACAGTGGCAGATCGCTGGGTCCCGCCGTCGTCTGGCAGGACCAGCGCGGAAAACAGAGGGCGAAGGAACTGATAGAAAAAGGGTTCGTCACGTTAAACAGCCTCGCGGCCGCGTCCAAGATGGAACAGGTGGTCGACAGCCTTCCGAACGGCTATCAGCGGGTACAAAATAACGAACTGGCCTGGGGGAATGTCGACAGCTTTCTGGCATGGCGCCTGAGCGGCGGCGCCATTCACGCGACCGATGCCTCCAATGCCTGCGCCACCGGGTATTTTGATTTTATCAAAGAGTGGAAATGGTCTGACAGTCTCCTGGAGCTTCAGCATCTTCCCGCCTCTTTTTTCCCTGAAGTGGTAGAGACCGTCGGCATTATGGGGCATACCGACCCGGACCTGCTGGGAGCGAAGATCCCCATCGGCGCCATTATCGGCGACCAGCAGAGCGCCCTGTACGCACAGGCGTGTCTGGAGGTGGGCATGGCCAAGATCAGCTACGGGACATCCGGAACCTGCAATGTTAATACGGGAAGCAGGCTCAAGCGGGCCGTCGGCGCCTATCCTTCCGTTGCCTGGACCCGCGGCGGCGAGAAAACGTTCCTGCTGGAGGGGATGGTCATCACCGCCGGTGCGGTTTTTGGTTGGTTGACCCGATTGGGGATTCTCGATACGTCCTCACAGGCAACGTCCTTCGGCAGGGAAAGGACGGATGCCCATGGTGTTTCTTTTTTGCCGGCGCTTCAGGGGTTGGGGACGCCTCACAGTATTCATGACCGTTTCGGCGCTTTTGAAGGACTCACGCTGGCCACGTCGAAAGAACACATTGTCAGCGCCGCCATCGAGGGGGTGGCGTTTCGGGTACGCGAAATGGTCGATCGGATTTATCGGGATTCCACGCTTCCCCGGCCGGACACCCTGCGGGTGGACGGTGGCGCCGCGGAAAACGACCTCTTGATGCAGATCCAGTCAAATGTGATGGGATGCGCCATTGAAAGAATGGAACCGACAGAAGCGACTGCGTACGGCGCGGCGCTTCTGGCAGGAGAGGCCTGCGGCATCTGGGGACCGTATTCATCAGCCGCACTGCGCCGGGTTGACGCAAGGTTCGAACCGCAATGGAGCGATTCGGAGCGCGAAGAACGCTTCGGGCACTGGAAGTCTGTATTTGGGTTGTGATGCAACAAAGGGGAGGCTGCGGGACAGGTATCGATGCCTCCAATCAGGATCAGGAAGACGATTGCCGCATAATCCGGAATATAGTGAGGGTATATGTTTGATTTAAGAAACGTAAAGGAACAGTTTGCGTCTGAGTGCACCGGCTGCGGCCTGTGTGTGGAGTGCTGTCCCATTATTGAGAACACGGATCTCAGGGGCGTCGACCCCCAGGAGATTATGGGAGAGATACTGGATCTGTTCCAGCGCAATCAGATGGGGTCCCTGGCACGAACGAGAATCTATTCCTGCCTGTTTTGTAATACCTGCGTGGCATTCTGTCCCCAAGGGCTTAGCCCCGGCCTCAGTTTTGGCGTGGGCAAGGCGATTCTCAGGGAGATCGGAGACCCGGTACCTGGTGGCGTCTCCTCGGCTCAGGAAACGGCTGAAGCGCTCATCGACAGTGTACTGCCGTCTTTTGGGGAGGATTCAAAAAAGCCGGACTGGCTGATAACGGATCTGAGCGATACTCGGCTGCAGCCGGCAAAGACGGTCCTCTTTTCCAGCTGCTTCGGCCTTATCCAGAGAAACACGCTGCTGACCACCCTCAAGATCCTGCAGCGCGTCGATCCCGCTGTCAAGGTCTTCGGAGGCTTCGATTACTGCTGCGGGGAACTCCAGTTCATGGCCGGTAGACCGGACGAGGCCCAGGCGCAGTTCGTCGCATTGGTAGAGGGACTGAACGCCCTCTCCCCTGAAGAGGTGGTGATCTTCTGCCCGACCTGTAACATGAATTTTGATCATCACAACCCGGAGACACCATGGTCACGGACGTTCATTACCGATTATATTGCCGCCCACCTCGATGAACTGGGTCCTCTGCAGGAGGTTCAGGCGACAGTTACGGTCCCCATGACCCCTGCCACTTCGTTCGTGGAGAGAGACCCGCATCAGAGTCGCCCAGAGAGATATTGAGTGCCATCCCGGGAATAGAGATTATAGAAATGGAAAATACGGGGGACACCGCCCTGTGCTGCGGCGCGTACGCGATTACCGGGATGGGAGAGCCAGGCAAGGATTTTCGGAACCGGAGGCTGAAACAGGCCAAAGATACGGGTGCCGATATCTTAAGCCTTTACTGCCCCGGCTGCCAGCTGGTCCTGGCGCCCGGGGGGGCGAAGATATCCCTTGAGGTAGAATCCATCCTCACCCTCCTGGGCCGGTCTCTGGGGATACAGTAAGGCCCGCATGCACAGATATAGAGGAGAAGATAACGGCATGATCGATCCAGGGGGCGGGTGCCCGGCCGGGGGCGAGAATAATGGATTGGAAATTCTGGTTAGCTTTCTGAAAGCGTCAAATTTGATTTTACTGAAGACAGGAAAGACTTCGAATGGCAATGGTCGCATCTATCCCCGGCAAGCCCATGAAAACAAATATCCCGTGCCGCTCTAACGGTTACCCGAAAAGGCTTTAATTGCTGTCCTCTTGATCCAATATTTCATCTTTTGAATCGGGCGTGTCGTTGTTTAGTTTTTCCCATCTGTACCAGAATGTCTTATAGCTCATTCCAAGAAGCTTTGCTGCCTTGGACATGACGCCGTTGGCCAGCAGCATCGATTTTTTCAGGATATCTTTCTCCAGTTCCTCGAGATTAATTCCACCCTCCGGAAAATCGAAATCAAATGAGCCCGCCCGCCCCGAAATTCTGAGTTCGCTCTTTATGTCCCGTAATGCAATGGTATCGGTATCGCACATGATTACCGCCCGTTCTATAACCGATTCGAGCTGCCTGATATTCCCGGGCCAGTTATAGTCAACGAGGGCCTTTATTGCGGCAGAGTCGACGTCTTTTATCCTTTTCCCGAATTCGCGGTTGTACCTGTTCAGAAAGAATTGAACCAGTTCGGGTATATCGTTTTTCCTGTCTCTCAGTAGCGGAAGCTCTATAACGACGACCCGGAGCCGGTAGTAAAGATCTTCCCTGAAATTACCTTTTGCAAGCTCCTTTTCGATGTCCTTGTTGGTTGCGGCGATGATTCTTACATCGACCTTTATCGGGTGTTTCCCTCCGAGCCTTCGTATCTCTTTATCCTGGAGGACCCTCAAGATCTTTGACTGCATCAGGAGCGGCAGGTCGCCGATCTCGTCAAGAAATAATGTGCCGTTGTCTGTCAGCTCGATCATTCCTATTTTCCGCGATGTCGCGCCCGTGAATGACCCGGGCTCATAGCCGAAGAGTTCGCTCTCGAAGAGATTCTCGGGTATGGAGGCACAGTTCAGGGCGGTGAACGGTTTGGACCGTCTGGAACTGTTGTAGTGGATGGCCCGCGCGGCAAGTTCCTTGCCCGTGCCGCTCTCGCCTCGTATCAGGACCGTTGCGGAACTGTCTGAGACCTTTCTCATGATGGTTACGGCCTCCCGCATCTTGCTCGATTTACCGATAATCCCTTCGATCCTGAACCTGTCATACAGCTCCCTCTGGAGATGGAGATTTTCTTTGAGAAGTTCAGTACGCTCAACCCCCCGCCTGACGGTCATCAGCAGAGAATCCTTGCTCAGTGGTTTAGTCAGATAGTCAAAGGCGCCTTTTTTCATCGCTTCGACGGCGGACGATATTGTGCCGTGGGCAGTCACGATAATCATGGTAGAGGTAATGAAATCTTTCTGAACGGATTCCAGGAGTTCAATCCCGTTCATTCCTCCCATCTTAAGGTCCGCGAGTATGACGTCGGGATTGAATTTCTTTGCTGTCTTTAACGCCTCTTCGCCGGAGGGGGCCGTGTACGTCTCATACCCCTCGTCATCGAGTATCGTCTTGACTATGTCCCTCTGAAGCTGCTCGTCGTCTACAACAAGAATGACCGCCATCTTACCTTTCCTTTTCCAAGGGCAGGAACAGTGTGATGATACTGCCTTTGCCTTCGGTGCTCGTAAATTCTATCCGGCCCCTGTGTTGTTCCACTACGCTTTTCGTAAGGGCAAGCCCGATGCCGAGCCCATCCTGCTTCGTGGTAAAGAAGGGGTCGAATATTTTTGAAATCATTTCCGCCGGGATACCCATCCCCGTATCTTCAATGGCTATAATTAATGTATCGTCAGCATTGTTTGCCCGTATCGTGACCTTTCCCCCGTCCGGCATCGCGTGGAACGCATTCAGTATTATGTTGTAAAGGCAGGTTTTCATAAATCCTGAGTCCAGATACGGTTCCGGCAGTGTGCCAAGTTCGTTGATTAGTTCTATCTTTTCCTTTTCCGCCTTGGCCTTCACAAGTTCCAGAACATCCTCTATCAGCTTCTTGACATCAGTCCTCTTGAGATCAAGCTTGAGGGGCTTGCTGTATTCAAGGAGACTCTCTGCAAACCCGCTGACGCGCTGTATCTCGTTCTTAATGTTGAGAATCAGGGAGTCGAAGCGCTCTTTCCGGTCTTCTTCAGGGGGTACGTATTTATGCTGGATATGGTCGATGGAAAGACTGATGAAATTGAGCGGGTTCTTTATCTCGTGCGCGATGCTCATCGAAAACTGTCCTATGCCCGCAAGTTGCTCGGCCTTGTGCAGCCTTTCCTCCAATACGCGTTCTTCCTTGAGCTTGCCGACCATGTAGTTGAAACTTTTTGCCAGTTCTCCTATTTCGTCTCTTCTTGCCGTGCGTATTTCCTGATTGAGGTTTCCGTGTGCGACATTTCTGGCGGCTTGTACGACATCCTCTATGGGTTTTGTGTATCTCTTCGCAAGGATAATGCTGATGATGATTCCTATCCCGAAGATGATCATGGCTGCTATAATTCTTCTAGTGAGCCTTTTCTGCATCCGGGCGGAAAAGTCCTCCGTATTGACCGTAAGGTTTATGTATCCGTAATGTTTGTCGCCTGCAACGACAGGAACGATCACATTATAAAACTGACCCTCGCCTATTACCGGTTCCCCGAGTTCTGCCTTGAAGATGAGTTCTTTTTTTGCCTTTGTGATCCATTTTCCTGCCTTTTGAGGATCGGTGCTCGCCAGTATCCTGTCGGAATTGCTGATGATCGATATCTCTCTTACGCCGCTTGTCTGTAGTCTGTTGAGATAGTTCTTGAGATGTTTCTCCTCCGGGAAACCGCTGCTGGTGACTTCCTTTACACCCATTTGTATACCCTTGGAGAGATCGGCAATCTGTTCTTCAAACTCGTTATAGATCGTTGTTTCGGTCTGATAATAGAGAAAAACGAGGATGGCGATGATGCTGATGCTCTGAACAAGCATCAGGGCCACCAGTTTCTTGTTGAGAGAGAGTTTTGGAAGATAGTTTCTTATTCCACGGATGTCAAATTGCATATGCGCATTTTATATTTATTTCTCACCGGGAGTCAATCAATGAAGATTCATCAGAGCCCTCAGCCGGAAGAATCACGAGGGATATACGATGGCGCCCGAACCCTCGGAGATTGACCAGTAAACAGCCCTGGCGTCATTTTTATCCATGACAATAACTATGGCTGTATACGGTTTACCCCACAAGGAACTCCAGAGCATTGCGACCGGGCGCGTTAGAAATCTCTTTGACGCATAGAAGAAGTTGGATATCCCTGAGACAATTCCTTCCGTCTCAGGTCTTATGAATATCGTTAGTCCGCCGTCAAAAAAAAGAGTATATCTGGATGGCATATCGGTCAGTTCCAGGGCCTCTATCTTGAAATCGCCCTCGTTTTTCCCGGGTTTGATAATTTCCCTGCTGGGTTCGATAAATGTGCTTTTCTTTCTCAAGCGATATGCGGTGCCCGGAGCGGGGCTGCCCCAGTAATGGAAGTCCTTAATCTGCAGTTCCCTCAGGTGAATGCCCCGTGAATTGATATAGGTTATTTTTTCCCTGAGGTTAAAAACGAAGTAGATATTGGGCTTGCGGGCCAGCACAAGTTCTTCTTTGAGGATCCGGTTTTCTATGATGTATCGCTCTTTGTCATCACCCGCAGAGGCCGAGCCGGCAACCAAGGCGATAAAGAGCAATATGAACCTTAACCGCATCATCAGAAGATATATATCCTCGTGCCCAAACCGGCGATGCGATAAATATTCTTAAGGTCCTTGTCGCCAACCCTGATGCAGCCGTGCGTAACGTTTCTTCCCAGCAGCCTGGTATAAAGCGTTCCATGGATAAAGTATCCGTTGCCGAAACCGAGGGCGTAATCTCCGAGGACGCCTTCCTCTATCCTTTTCCTGGGATCTTTGGGTATCTCTTCGGCCTCCTCGATGAACGCCCAGTCCGGCTTTGTCCATGCAGGATCGCGCTGCTTTGTCTGCATACGGTACTCGCCCCTCGGGGTATCAAAAACCCATCGACGGTTGCCCGAAGGATCTTTTAGAATGCTGCCGCTTCCGCATGAGACGACGGTTTCACGGATCGTCCCGTCGCCTTTTTTCAGGTATAACATATTCCTGCCGGTGTCCACGACGATATAGATCTTATTGGGGGTCAGGTTTTTTAACCTTTGCCTGAGCTCTGCGTTTTTCGCTCTCAATGCCTTTAAGCTCATCTTTCCGGCTTTCTTGACCTCTTTCCCTTTAGAGCCGGAAGACAAGTCGCCGGCCCCGAGATAATATCCGGCAGCCTCGATGGTCAGGAATGTGATCGATAAGATTATAATAATTCTAATAATAATTCTAAGATACTTCAATTTGTTGAACATTTTCAGAAACCTTCTCCGGCCGAGGAAAGGTCGTTGTTGTAATAAACAACCCCGACAATGGTCACCGGCGTCCCTACAGGGACAAGACTGAAGATATAATCGATCATACTGTTGTCCATCGCGATACATCCGTATGTCATGCTGTCCTTGCCGCCGCCGTGTATTTCAATAAGTCCGCCTATGCGGGCACTCTCCGGGATAAGCCCTTTTTTCTTGGCACGGATGAAATTCCTCCGGTCTTCCTCATTCGGATAATTTATCAGCAAGGCCTTGTGGTAGCGGCTGTTAGGTATTTTCTTTGTTATCCTGTATTTTCCCTCGGGGGTCGAGTTGTCCCCGTCACTGAGCTTGTCAAGCGAGCCGTTGCGCCCGAGGCCGACATCATAGGTCCCGGAAGGCACGCCATTTTTATAGAGCACAAGGGTGCGTTCGATCTTATTTACGATAATGACGTGAATGCCCTTGCTTTTTGATTCAGCTATGGTCTCGTCCGCCATTTGCCGCCATTTTTTTATCTGCCCCAGGTCCATATAGCGGCTAAGGATGGGGCGTATCGTATCTTTAGCCTTCTTGATAAATTCAGATGAGGCTTTTAAATTTTCTTCAGCAGCACTGTAGTTGCCGTTATTATACCGGACGGTCGCCTCTGAAAGGAGCATCTCAGCTTTTATCAGGAAGCCCCTCGCGAGCCTCCCCTCATTGCTCATTTTAGTTATTCCCTTAAGAGATTCTATTCTGTTTTTAAGAAAGGCCATCTCCTTTGAAATGCTCTCGTTTTTAATTTTCTTCTGTTCGAGGATCTCCGCATATAACGCGTAGCCTGATTTCAATACATCTCTGAATTCCGATTGAACGAGCCGGTAATCTTGAAACCATACAAACCTGGATTCTTCCTGTATCAGGTCTTCTTTTGCCTTCCGGAGTGACATCCTGTACTGGTCGTACCTGTCCGGCGTAAGCAGCGCAGCGCCTGCCCTCCAAAGAGTATGTTCCTGTTCTGCGGCCAGTTTAACTTCCGGAGGCACCTGCGGATCAGTACAACCGAATACCAGTATCAGAATGGATAGAATAAACGTTTTTCTCAATAGTCTTTTACACCAATCAGGATGTGTTCGCGGGAAAGCATATTAGCGCATCTGTTGTGAGTATTCAAAGGGAATATCAGAGCTCCCTGGTCAGTTGAAAAACGGCACCTTTACAAAGCACGGGCGATCTTCCAATCAAGAGCGCCCGTGCTTTTTTACTGGTTCATCAATACTAAATTTCAATCTTATAGTTGATCCTCTGACTCTGCCAGGGGATCAGCTGAGATTCAATTATGCAAAAACATGCTTTATTTCTTCTTGCTCTTATTAACCTTTTTACTCTTCTCCAGCTTCTTTGCTGCTACCAGTTCCATGGCCTTCTTTACCTGATCTGAAATCGTGGCGCTCTTCTCTGTGATCGCCTTTGATTTTTCAATTGCCACATTGTAGTCCTCGGAATCCACTGCCCCCTGTACCTCGACTAGTGAATCTTCGAGCCCTTGCAGGTCGGCCTTCAATGCCGCGATATCAGCCTGTGAGTCTTTCCCTTGCGGGGCGTTTTCGAGAAGGGCCTTTGCCTCTGCTATGGAAGCCTTTGCCGCATCCTGTGCCGCCGCCGCATTGTTCTTTGCCTCTTCCTTCTTTGCCGCTACTGTTACCTTGAGCGTTTCTGCATCAGCCGTTGCCTTTGCCAGAAGCTCTTTTGCCTTAGTATAATTCTTGAATATTTTGTCATCCTGCACCTTAATTTCATCCTGGGCAGACTGTAAGACATCGTTTAACTGCTTGGCCTCTTCCGCCGCGAATTTTTGGGCACCCTCTGCCATGACTGTTTCCACTGAAGCCTTTGCCGCATTAATCTCCTCGGTAGGCTGTTGTGCGCAACCGGCAAACAGGAAGATTGTAATCATGCTCACTGCCATATACTTCAAAATGCTTTTCATAACTCTTAATTTCTCCTTATGTTGAATATATTTTATTTGTTTACCAACTAATACCCTCACGTTCCCTTCTTCTATTTCACCTCCTTCAGCGTAGTACCTATCGCTGGGTGGGAATACACATTCTGTGCCAACTCTAAGTATGCGTATTTCCGGCATTGAAGAAAAAAGAGGTTCCCCTTTTGGGGAAGTGCGTTCTTTTTTAGGGATAAAGGGAAACGGCAGGGGTCGCGATATACGTCAGGATTTTCATGTATAGCGCGCAGTAAATGGGGACGGTTCTATTTATTGACAGAGAATTCGAATGTTGATATGAGAGTGCCATGCCGAGAACAGCAAGAATAGCGCCTAAAGCGTTTGTTTTCCATGTTTTGACGCGGGGGAATAACAAGCAGACTGTCTTTAAGGACGATGAAGACTTTAAGGAATATGTCGACATCCTCCGGAAGTACAAAGCAAAATACAAGCATAAGCTGTACCATTACGTTTTAATGACCAATCATGTCCATCTGGTTATTGAGCCCACGGAAGACGGGGGAGAGCTATCCCAGATCATGAAGGGGATCAACCTGTCCTATGCCCAACATTTTAAGAGGAAGTATGGGAATGTCAACCGAATTTTGACCATCTGTGATAACCGAATTTTGACCACCTTGAGCGATGTTTAAAGTTCGAGATGACGAGGGTTAATCATCTCACATCTTCGTTATTGGGACGGGTATGAGAAACTCCGATCGCCCT
>JAUSPK010000223.1 GCA_030655735.1 Syntrophales bacterium
GATCGGGGCGGTCATTGGCGAGTGGGTAGGCGCGCAGAAGGGGCTGGGCTATTTGATGATACAGGCCAACGCGAGGCTCCAGGTATCCCTGGTCTTCGCGGCTATCGTGTGGTTGTCCGCTATGGGACTTGCCCTGTGGGCTTTTGTCGGCTTTCTGGAGAAGAAGGTCATTGACTGGAAATAGTAACTACTCAGATGGATAGGCTGTAGGCTGAAGGCATTTAGGTTGAAAACTAATAGCCTTCAGTCTAAATAGCTTCAGCCTAATCCCGAATTGTCGGGACAGCCTGACTACGTGAGTAATTTACTGGAAATAGAGAAAGGAAAAGATAGGTACAGGTATGAAGAAGAATCTGAAAATTTTTATGGTAATTATGCTGGCGTCCCTTGCTCTGCTGGTTGCCCATCCCCTCTGCGCGACGGAAAAACTGGCCGTCATGCTCGACTGGTTTCCCAATATAGACCATCTCCCCATCTACGTAGCGCAGCAGGAAGGCCTATTCGCTGATGAGGGGCTCGAGGTCACGATACTGACCCCCTCGTCCACGACGGACGCCCTGAAGCTTGCCGCCTCGGGGAATGTCGATATCGCTGTCTCCTACGAACCCCAGGTGATCATCGGCGCCTCGGCTGGCCTGCAGATCCGGGTCGTCGGACGATTGGTGGAACATCCCCTCAGCGTCCTCCTCTTCATGAAGGGAAAGGGGATCGAAGTGCCGGCCGACCTGGAGGGTAAAAAGATCGGGTATACCGTCCCTGGCATGATGGATGTCCTGATGGAGGCGTTCGCGAAGATCAACGGAATCAAGGCCTACGAGCCGATCAATGTGGGCTTCGCCATCGTGCAATCCCTGGTGGCGGGGAAGGTGGACGCGATCATGGGCCCCTATAAGAACTACGAGACGGTGGAACTCGAGGAGAAGGGGTATCATGCGGGCCACTTTGAGCTGAACGAGTGGGGCATCCCGGACTACGACGAGCTGGTCTTTATCAGCGGGGAGCGGACGGCGAAGGAGAGGGCGGAGGCCCTCAAGGGATTTGCCCGCGCGATAGACCGCGCCGTCTGGCAGACGAGGAAGGACCCCGGGAAGGCCCTTGAATCTTATTTTGTCGCCGTGCCGGAGGCCCCGCGCGACCTGGAATCGAAGGCCTTCGAGATAACGCGTCCCCTGTACGCGCACAGCCAGGTGTGTGACAGAGAGAAATGGCAGAAATTTTCTGACTTCGCCCTCCGGTACGGTCTCATTGAAAAGAGGGTAGACGTGACGACCATACTTGATGCACCCGTGAAAATTCAAGATTAGATGGCAAAGTAAAAAGTCAGGTTTCCCCTCCCCTGGCGGGAGGGCTATAATAACTTTCCTCCTATTACTCTCCCCCACTTGCTGGGGGAGACAGGAGGGGGCAAGGGGAGGGGGCAGTAAGTAAATGGAATGGCGTCGCATTCCACCCTCACCCCAACCCTCTCCCATTAAGGGAGAGGGTGCACGCTTGACTCTTTACAAAGCCAGCCATACTGGGAAGATAGGAGGCGTTTCATGAAGATTACGGCAGAGAGTATCTATGCGGATGTCGCGAAGATCAGGGAGACATCCCCCCTGGTCCACAACATAACCAACTACGTGGTGATGAACACCACCGCCAACGCCCTACTGGCGCTGGGGGCTTCACCGGTCATGGCGCATGCCGAGCAGGAGGTAGAGGAGATGGCGGGGATCGCCGGTGCTCTGGTGATTAATATCGGGACCCTGAGCACGTCGTGGGTGGCGGCGATGTTTCTCGCCGCCGGACGGGCCGGCGAGCTGGGGGTTCCGCTGGTTCTCGACCCCGTGGGGGCTGGTGCCACCTCCTACCGAACGAAGACCTGCCATGACCTCATCGAGTATGTCCCCCCGTCGATCATCCGCGGGAACGCCTCGGAGATCATGGCGCTCGTGACACAGGATGCGCGGACGAAGGGGGTGGACAGCTCCGATCCCTCGGAGGCGGCGCTGGAGGCGGCACGGTATCTGAACGAAAAGACGGGCAGCACCGTCTGTATAAGCGGTGAGGTGGACTATATCGTCGACGGTGGGGACGTGATAACCATTGAAAATGGCCACCCGATGATGGCACGAGTGACCGGCCTGGGCTGCACGGCCACCGCCCTGTGCGGGGCCTTTGCCGCCGTCAATCCCTCCTTCCAGGCGGCGGCCTCGGGGGCCATGGCGGTGATGGGTATCGCCGGAGAGATCGCCGCCGAAGGTTCCGAGGGGCCGGGGAGCCTGCAGGTCGCTTTCCTGGATACCCTCTTTCGCCTCTCCGAAGAGGATCTGAAAGAGCGTATCCGAATAGGAGCAGACTCATGAAGGGATTATACCTGGTCACCGACCGCGGTCTGTGCGGCGGCAGACCGCTTGAGGATGTGGTGCTGCGATCCGTGAAGGGGGGGGCGCGGTACGTGCAGATACGCGAGAAGGACCAGTCCACGCGGGATTTCATCGAGGAGGCCCTGAGGATCAAGGAGATCCTCGCACCCTTCCGCGTACCCCTGATCATCAATGACCGCGTTGACGTGGCGCTCGCGACCAAGGCCGAGGGGGTGCATGTGGGGCAGGACGACATGCCCTATACGATGGCGCGCTCGCTCATGGGCCCCGGCGCGATCGTCGGCCTGTCGGTGGAAACGTGGGAGGATGTCGAAAAGGCCGAGGGACTCGACTGCGATTACATCGGCGTCAGCCCCGTCTTTGAAACGCCCACGAAGACCGACACGAAGGGCGCCTGGGGACTGGACGGCCTGGCCAGGATCAAGGCCTTTTCTCGCCACCGGCTCGTTGCCATCGGGGGGATCAATGCCTCCAACGCGGCGCAGGTGACAGCCGCGGGGGCCGATAGTCTCGCCGTGGTCTCAGGCATATGCGCCGCGGACGACCCGGAAGCGGCGTCGAGAGAACTCGTCGGTCTGATAGAAAAATAGGGCAACACCCTGTTCAATATGCGGTGGATTGTGTGATGATTGAGAAACTGGTCATATTCGATTATTCAGGCACGCTCAGCCCAGATGCCGTCAGGTTCGCGGAGGATGATACCCTGACGGAGGAGCTGGAGAGAAGCGGCCTCGCGGCCCTGGGGGTCGCGGACCCGGAGACGTTCTGGAACGAGATCGTCAATCCCACCTGGGAGGAGGGGAGCACCACCCCCATCGGCTACGGAGAGGTCATCTCCCGGAGGATCAAAGAGGCCTTCTCCCCGGCGGTTCCGGACGATCAGATACGGATCAGCGCCGCTCGCTTTGTCGACAGCTATCTGACGCACTCCCTCATCGATGGCCGGTGGAGTTCCATCCTGGGAAAACTGGGCAACGATCCCGCCACCATGACGGTGATCGCCACCGACCACTACGCGGAAGCGACCGGATATATTGTTCGATACCTCGGTGAGATGGGCGCGACCCCGTCTTCATTTATCGTTGCCAATTCCGCCGACATGGGGGCGCACAAGGCCGACCGCGCGTTCTGGAAGACCCTTAGAAACTCTCTACAACTTGATACGATCCGGGGAGTCCTGGCCGTTGACGATTTCGGATTTAATGAAGGGGCTGGGGACAGCTACGCGGATCGCCAAAAGGTGGACGG
>JAUSPK010000005.1 GCA_030655735.1 Syntrophales bacterium
CAGGGGGAGGGGCCTCATGATCGGCGTGGAGCTTTCCATCGATGGCGCGGATATCGTAAAGGGGTGCATGGAGCGGGGACTGCTCCTGAACTGCACCGGGGGCACCATACTGCGGTTTGTTCCTCCCCTGATCATCACAAAAGGGGATGTGGACCGCGCGGTTACTATCCTGGACGGGGTGATGCGAGACCTATGAAGAAAGACATGCTCACAATCTATGATCTCGATGCCGATGACTTTGGTGAGATATTCAAGAGGGCAGAGAGGCTGAAGAACCTCCTGTACAGAGGTGTGGAGCACGCGTCCCTGCGGGGCAAGACCTTGGGCATGCTGTTCGACAAGGCATCCACACGGACCCGTCTGTCCTTTGAAGCGGGAATCCACCAACTGGGCGGGGCGGGTATATTCCTGAGCCGGCGTGATATCCAGCTGGGAAGGGGAGAGCCTGTTTCCGACACGGCGCGGGTCATGTCCCGGTACATCGACGGCATCATGATACGGACATTCGAGCAGGAGCTGGTCGAAGAATTTGCACGCTATGCCACCATACCGGTTATCAACGGACTGACGGACCTGCTCCATCCCTGTCAGGTCCTGAGTGATCTCTTCACCATCATAGAAAAAAAGGGCGGATACGAGGGGCTGAAGGTGGCCTATGTGGGAGACGGAAACAACATGACGAACTCCTGGATCAATGCCGCGGCCAGGCTCCCGTTTCGTCTGGCTATCGCGTGCCCCCAAGGGTATGATCCCGACGGAGCTATCCTGGAGAGGGGAATCAGGGAGGCGAAGGAGGGGATAGAGCTCCTGCGCACCCCCGCCGATGCGGTCGCCGGCGCCGACGTGATATATACGGACGTGTGGGCCAGCATGGGACAGGAAGATGAGCAGGATGAGCGGGTGGCAGCGTTCCAGGGATACCAGGTGAACGAGAAACTGCTTGGGTGTGCGAAGAGGGACGCAATCGTTATGCACTGCCTCCCCGCGCACCGCGGAGAGGAGATAACCGCTGGCGTGATAGACGGGCCGCACTCCGTGATTATTGATCAGGCGGAGAACCGCCTGCATGTACAGAAGGCAATAATGGAAATTCTTATGTCTGGAGGAAGAGAGAAGTGAGTAAAGAAATAAAAAAAGTGGTCCTGGCATATTCCGGTGGTCTTGATTCGTCCGTGATTGTCAGGTGGCTGATTGAGACGTACGGGTGTGAGGTTATTACCCTCACCGGGGATGTGGGACAGAAGCAGGAACTTGACGGCCTGAAGGAAAAGGCGATTGCCACGGGGGCGACCAAGGCATATGTGGAAGACCTGCAAGAGGAATTCGTCCGGGATTTTGTCTTCCCCGCCCTGAGGGCCAATGCGATATATGAGGGGAGATACCTCCTGGGGACCTCTCTGGCACGGCCGATCGTGGCCAAAAAGCAGATCGAGATTGCTCACCTGGAAGGCGCGGATGCTGTCTGTCACGGGGCTACCGGCAAGGGGAACGACCAGGTGAGGTTTGAGATGACCTACATGGCGCTTGATCCCGGCATCACGATTATATCTGCCTGGAAGGATGAAAACTGGAGCTTTAATTCAAGGGCATCCATGCTAAAATATGCGGAGAAACACAATATCCCCATAAAGATGGCAAAGAAGGAGGGTCCATATAGCGAGGACAGAAATCTTCTCCATATCTCCCATGAAGGAGGGATCCTTGAAAACCTGTGGGAGGAGCCGCCTGAGGACATGTTCGTAATGACCGTGTCCCCTGAAAATGCGCCGGACCGAGCCACCTATGTGGAAGTTTCCTTTGAGAAGGGAAACCCCGTGGCGATCGACGGGCAGGCGATGAGCCCCGCGCAGCTCCTCGATCACATGAACACCCTTGCTGGGGAGAACGGCATCGGCAGAGTGGATATGGTGGAGAACCGTTTCGTCGGCATGAAATCGAGAGGGATCTATGAGACACCTGGCGGCACGGCCCTCTGGGCGGCCCACAGGGCCATGGAAACGATCACTATGGACAGGGAGGCGATGCTCATACGCGATTCCATCATGCCCAAGTATGCGCAGATCATATACAACGGTTTCTGGTATTCCCCCGAGAGAGAGATGATCCAGACGATGATCGATGAGGCGCAGAAAGATGTGACCGGAACCGTTCGTCTGAAACTGTATAAGGGGAATTGCACGCCGGTGGGTGTCAAGGCCCCCGCATCACTCTACAGTGAAAAGCTGGCCACCTTTGAGGAAGACGACGTGTATGATCAGAAGGATGCCACGGGATTTATCAGGCTCAATGCGCTCAGACTGAAGATGCAGGCGCTGTTGAAAAAATAACCGGCGGTATGACGGAGTGTGCCTATGTCCGGACAGAAAAAGCCGTGGGGAGGGCGATTTTCGCAGCCCACCGACAAACGGGTGGAGGAATTCACCTCCTCGCTCCATTTTGACAGAAGACTCTATTCGTATGATATTGCGGGGTCTATTGCGCATTGCCGTATGCTTGCCGCGCAGGGGATTGTCTCTTCGGAAGATGCCGAAATGATCATATCCGGCCTGCAGGACATACTGAAGGATATGGAAGCGGGGACGTTCGCCTTTTCCTCCGATCTGGAGGATATCCATATGGCCATAGAGACGTCTCTGATAGAGCGCGTCGGTCAGGTGGGGGGGAAGCTTCACACGGCACGGAGCAGAAACGACCAGATATCCCTCGACATGAGGCTGTATCTCCGGGATGAGGTGACAAATGTCCTCGATCTAGTGGTGGACCTCAAGGCCGTTCTCGTTCGCGTAGCCAAAGGGGAGATCGATACCATCCTCCCTGGTTACACGCATCTCCAGAAGGCCCAGCCGGTCCTTCTGGCCCACTACCTCCTTGCCTACTGGGAGATGCTGGACAGGGATGCCCAGCGGCTCAGGGAGTGCCGGGAGCGGATCAATGTCATGCCCCTGGGATCGGCGGCCCTCGCAGGTACGGGATTCCCCATAAACCGGGAATATGTGGCCGAGTTACTTGATTTCCCGAAGGTCTCAAAAAACAGTATGGACGCCGTTTCGGACCGGGACTTCGTCGCGGAATTCATCTTTGATGCGTCGGTGCTGATGATGCATATGAGTCGCTTTTGCGAGGACCTGATCCTCTGGTCCGGCGAGGAGTTCGGGTTTGTTGCCATATCCGACGCGTTTACCACCGGGAGTAGCATCATGCCACAGAAGAAGAATCCCGATGTGGCCGAATTGATACGGGGTAAGACCGGGCGCGTTTACGGGGATCTGATGGCGATACTGACCGTCATGAAGGGACTTCCCATGACCTATGACCGGGACCTTCAGGAAGACAAGGAACCGCTCTTTGACGCGATTGACACGGTCAAGGCCTCCCTTGCCGTCCTTGCGGATATGGCGGGAACACTGACATTCAACCGGGGCAGGATGCTGGAGGCCGCCGAGGGGGGCTTCTCCACGGCGACGGATGTTGCGGACTATCTGGTGATGAAGGGGATTCCCTTCAGGGAGGCGCACGGGATTGTGGGGCGTCTCGTGGGGTACTGTGTTGAAAAAAAGAAGGATATGCGTGCCCTTGCTATAGAGGAAATCCGCCTGTTCTGGAAGGATGCCGATATGGATATCTATGCCTGCATGGACGTGGCCGGTTCGGTTGGTGCGCGAAGCAGTATCGGCGGAACGGCCAAAGAGGCCGTGCTCAAGAGAATAGGGGAGATAGACCCTGCGGGTATTGATTAAAACCGGTGGAGAGAGTGTATGACAAAGAGAAGCAGGTTGTGGATGGTCTTTGGAGTAGCGACGGTTTCCCTGGCCCTGCTGTGCGCCGGTTGCGGGAAAAAAGCGGACCCGCGGTATCCTCATAACTCCTATCCTGAGAAGGTCACGAATCTTGAGGTGTCTATCGATGGAGGAAGTGCTGTCCTGGACTGGGGTGCCCCCGGCGAGTGGGACCGTGCGGGACATGTCCGGATCTTCAGGAGCGCGTTGAAAACAAACGGCAGTGATTGCCCAACCTGTCCCCGCATATATGCTATCCTGGAATATCTTCCGCTTCGTGATGTACGATCGAAGGGGGAGGGGAGATTCAGGTACGTGGATAGAAACATCAGAAGGGGCTTTCTCTATTCTTACAGGTTGGTGATATGCACCTCATCCGGTAGATGTGGAGAGGAATCCAATACCGAGGAGATAACTGTTCCCTGAGGTCAGGACGGGTACATCATGCATTATTTTCACTATGTAGACAATCATCTGTGGTGTGAGGACGTGCCGGTTCGCACGGTGGCAGAGGCCGTGGGGACCCCATTCTATCTTTACAGCCACAAGACGCTTAAGAGACATTTTGAGGTCTTTGATTCGGCGTTTAGCGATATACCGCATATCGTCTGCTTTTCCGCGAAGGCCAACTCCAATGGGGCCATCCTCAGAATATTTATCAATGAGGGAAGCGGAGTGGATATTGTCTCCGGGGGAGAGCTCTATCGGGCCCTTGAGGCAGGGGCCGATCCCCGAAAGATAGTCTATTCCGGGGTCGGAAAGAGGGAGGAAGAGATACGGTATGCGCTGGAGAGCGATATCCTCATGTTCAATGTGGAATCCTCACAGGAGCTTGAGGCGATCAACGCATGCGCCGGAAGAATGGGGACCGTTGCACGGATATCTCTGCGTGTGAACCCTGACGTGGATCCCATGACACATCCCCATATATCGACCGGTATGAAAGAAAATAAATTCGGGATCGACATCAAAAGATCACTGGAAGAATATCGGCATGCCGAAACCTTGGATCATATAGAGGTCATAGGGGTGGATTGCCATATCGGATCACAGATAACGCAGATTGCTCCCTTTATCGATGCGCTGGATCGTCTGAAAGAGCTGATCGCGTCCCTCAGGAATGAGGGGATCGGTATCCGGTATCTGGATCTGGGGGGAGGGCTGGGGATTACCTATGATCAGGAGACGCCGCCTCATCCGGCGGATTACGCGAAGGCCGTTATGGATAGGGCGCAGGATATCGATTGCACCTTTATATTTGAGCCGGGGAGGGTGATCGTGGGGAATGCGGGCATTCTGGTCTCGGAGGTCCTGTACACGAAGACCAACGCGGACAAGAACTTCGTCATCGTTGATGCGGGGATGAATGACCTGCTCAGGCCCAGTCTGTATGATTCGTATCATGGTATTCAGCCGGTTGAACTCAAGGGGAGGGAGGATGTCCTGTACGATGTGGTCGGCCCTATCTGTGAATCCGGTGACTACCTTGCTCGAGGCAGGGCCATCCCCGGACTGGAACGAGGTGAGCTTCTGGCTGTCATGAGTGCCGGAGCGTACAGTTTTTCCATGTCTTCAAACTACAACTCACGGCCGAGGGCCCCGGAGGTCCTTGTCAGGGATGAGACATTCTCCGTGATACGCTCCAGAGAGACGCGCGCGGACCTGGTAAGAGGCGAGAGTATACCGGATTTCCTGCGATAAGGGAGAATGTTCGGTGAAAAGAAAAGAGAGAAATTTTAACAGGAGGAGAGATTATGTTTAAAGGGGCGATAGTCGCTATCGTAACACCGTTCAAGAATGGAATGGTGGATGAGGATGCGCTCAGAGCACTGATCGAGTTCCAGATAGAAGGGGGAACCGACGGGATCGTTCCCTGCGGTACGACGGGAGAGAGCGCAACGATGTCTCATGAAGAGCACGACAGGGTTGTCGAGATCACCGTGGATGCCGTCAGGAAGAGGGTCCCCGTCATTGCAGGGGCCGGCTCCAACAGCACGAAGGAGGCCATACGGCTTACCGAACATGCGTACAAGGTAGGAGCAGACGGAACACTGCTGGTTACCCCGTACTACAACAGACCGACGCAGGAGGGGCTGTATCAGCATTACAAGGCGGTGGCCGAGGCCGTTCCGGTGCCGATTATTCCCTACAATGTGCCCAGCAGGACGGGGGGCAACCTCCTGCCGGAGACCGTTGCGAGACTATCAAAGATCAGTAATATCGTCGGCATAAAGGAAGCCACGGGAGACCTGAGGCAGATAAGCAAGGTCGTGGAACTGTGCGCTGACGATTTTGCCGTCCTGTCCGGTGATGACTTTACCGTTCTGCCCATTCTTGCGGTGGGGGGGAAGGGGGTCATTTCCGTTGTATCCAATATTATTCCGGGAGATATGGCGGCCATGATCGATGCCTTTGAAGCGGGGAACCTGGAAAAGGCCCGTGAGCTTCACTATCGGATGAGCCCGATAATGGATGGGTGTT